>NZ_JARVRG010000026.1:0-135983 GCF_030209795.1 Arthrobacter sp. efr-133-R2A-63
GGGGGGTGGTTGGTGTGCGGGGGTGTGGTACGGGGTTGTTGTTTGAGAACTACATAGTGGACGCGAGCATCTAGGCACGCGCATGGTCATTGCTTCTTTTGGGGGGTGGTGGTGTGTGTGTGTCTTACAGCAATTTCTTTTTTTGAACCTGGATCCGTTCGTGCTTTTGCATGTGGCGGTTTCCGTGGTTCTCTCGAGAAGTTTTTTGATCTTGTGTGGTCAAGTTTTTAAGGGCACACGGTGGATGCCTTGGCATTAGGAGCCGAAGAAGGACGTAGGAATCTGCGATAAGCCTGGGGGAGTTGATAACCGAACGGTGATCCCAGGATGTCCGAATGGGGAAACCCCGCCAGAGGCTGTGAGGTTATCTGGTGACCCGCATCTGAACACATAGGGTGCGTGGGGGGAACGCGGGGAAGTGAAACATCTCAGTACCCGCAGGAAGAGAAAACAAGAGTGATTCCGTTAGTAGTGGCGAGCGAACGCGGATGAGGCTAAACCGTTCCATGTGTGATAGCCGGCGGGCGTTGCATGGGCGGGGTTGTGGGACTTTCCGTACTGGTTCTGCCGGACCGGTGGGGTGAGAGCATGGACATAGGTGAACGGTCTTGAAAGGCCGGCCGGAGAGGGTGTTAGCCCCGTAACCGTAATGTTGTGTGCCGCCTGGAGAGGATCCCAAGTAGCACGGGGCCCGAGAAATCCCGTGTGAATCTGTCAGGACCACCTGATAAGCCTAAATACTTCCTAATGACCGATAGCGGACCAGTACCGTGAGGGAAAGGTGAAAAGTACCCCGGGAGGGGAGTGAAACAGTACCTGAAACCGTGTGCTTACAATCCGTCGGAGCCAGTCTGATTCTGGTGACGGCGTGCCTTTTGAAGAATGAGCCTGCGAGTTAGTGTTACGTCGCGAGGTTAACCCGTGTGGGGTAGCCGTAGCGAAAGCGAGTCTGAACAGGGCGAGTGTAGTGGCGTGATCTAGACCCGAAGCGGAGTGATCTACCCATGGCCAGGTTGAAGCGACGGTAAGACGTCGTGGAGGACCGAACCCACTTCAGTTGAAAATGGAGGGGATGAGCTGTGGGTAGGGGTGAAAGGCCAATCAAACTCCGTGATAGCTGGTTCTCCCCGAAATGCATTTAGGTGCAGCGTTGCGTGTTTCTTGCCGGAGGTAGAGCTACTGGATGGCCGATGGGCCCTACAAGGTTACTGACGTCAGCCAAACTCCGAATGCCGGTAAGTGAGAGCGCAGCAGTGAGACTGTGGGGGATAAGCTTCATAGTCGAGAGGGAAACAGCCCAGACCACCAACTAAGGCCCCTAAGCGTGTGCTAAGTGGGAAAGGATGTGGAGTTGCGAAGACAACCAGGAGGTTGGCTTAGAAGCAGCCATCCTTGAAAGAGTGCGTAATAGCTCACTGGTCAAGTGATTCCGCGCCGACAATGTAGCGGGGCTCAAGTACACCGCCGAAGTTGTGGATTTCAGATAGTAGACAAGCCTTCGTGGTTCAGTCGTCTGGAGTGGTAGGGGAGCGTCGTGTGGGCGGTGAAGTCGCGGTGTAAACCAGCGGTGGAGCCTACACGAGTGAGAATGCAGGCATGAGTAGCGAAAGACGGGTGAGAAACCCGTCCGCCGAATGATCAAGGGTTCCAGGGTCAAGCTAATCTGCCCTGGGTAAGTCGGGACCTAAGGCGAGGCCGACAGGCGTAGTCGATGGACAACGGGTTGATATTCCCGTACCGGCGAAGGACCGCCCATGCCAAGCGGGGGATACTAACCGCCCGGAGCCTGCCCAATCACCCTTGTGGTGTGCGGGTTTTGGCCGAGCGCGGGACCTGATCCCGGGAGGTAAGCGTATTAACAGGTGTGACGCAGGAAGGTAGCCGGGCCGGGCGATGGTTGCCCCGGTCTAAGGATGTAGGGTCAGCGATAGGCAAATCCGTCGCTGTGTCTTTGATGACGTTCCTGAGATCTGATGGGACCCCCGTCATGGGGGGATCCGGTGATCCTATGCTGCCTAGAAAAGCATCGGCGCGAGGTCTTAGCCGCCCGTACCCCAAACCGACACAGGTGATCAGGTAGAGAATACCAAGGCGATCGAGAGAATTATGGTTAAGGAACTCGGCAAAATGCCCCCGTAACTTCGGGAGAAGGGGGGCCCCAACCTTGAACACCACTTGCTGGTGGGAGGGGATCGGGGCCGCAGAGACCAGGGGGAAGCGACTGTTTACTAAAAACACAGGTCCGTGCGAAGTCGCAAGACGATGTATACGGACTGACTCCTGCCCGGTGCTGGAAGGTTAAGAGGACCGGTTAGCCGCAAGGCGAAGCTGAGAATTTAAGCCCCAGTAAACGGCGGTGGTAACTATAACCATCCTAAGGTAGCGAAATTCCTTGTCGGGTAAGTTCCGACCTGCACGAATGGAGTAACGACTTCCCCGCTGTCTCAACCATAAACTCGGCGAAATTGCAGTACGAGTAAAGATGCTCGTTACGCGCAGCAGGACGGAAAGACCCCGAGACCTTTACTATAGTTTGGTATTGGTGTTCGGAGTGGCTTGTGTAGGATAGGTGGGAGACGTTGAAGCCCGGACGCCAGTTCGGGTGGAGTCATCGTTGAAATACCACTCTGGTCACTTTGGACATCTAACTTCGGCCCGTGATCCGGGTCAGGGACAGTGCCTGATGGGTAGTTTAACTGGGGCGGTTGCCTCCTAAAAAGTAACGGAGGCGCCCAAAGGTTCCCTCAGCCTGGTTGGCAATCAGGTGTCGAGTGTAAGTGCACAAGGGAGCTTGACTGTGAGAGAGACATCTCAAGCAGGGACGAAAGTCGGGACTAGTGATCCGGCGGTACATTGTGGAATGGCCGTCGCTCAACGGATAAAAGGTACCTCGGGGATAACAGGCTGATCTTGCCCAAGAGTCCATATCGACGGCATGGTTTGGCACCTCGATGTCGGCTCGTCGCATCCTGGGGCTGGAGTAGGTCCCAAGGGTTGGGCTGTTCGCCCATTAAAGCGGTACGCGAGCTGGGTTTAGAACGTCGTGAGACAGTTCGGTCCCTATCCGCTGCGCGCGCAGGAAATTTGAGAAGGGCTGTCCTTAGTACGAGAGGACCGGGACGGACGAACCTCTGGTGTGTCAGTTGTACTGCCAAGTGCACCGCTGATTAGCTACGTTCGGATGGGATAACCGCTGAAAGCATCTAAGCGGGAAGCTCGCTTCAAGATGAGATTTCCATACACCTCGTGTGTGAGAGGCCCCCAGCCAGACCACTGGGTTGATAGGCCGGATGTGGAAGACAGGACTAAAGACTGTTGAAGCTGACCGGTACTAATAGGCCGACAACTTACACCACACAAACACGATCACTGCTTGCGTCCACTATGTGGTTCCCGAACAACAACCCGTTCAGGAACAAACCACAACTGAATAACAACACCACCGTTCCCCCGAAAAAGAGGGAACACCTGTTGTAACCACAGTCTTCCCGCCCCGCACCCCGTGCGGGGACCGGGTAACAGGGTTACGGCGGTCATAGCGTGGGGGAAACGCCCGGTCCCATTCCGAACCCGGAAGCTAAGACCCACAGCGCCGATGGTACTGCACCCGGGAGGGTGTGGGAGAGTAGGACACCGCCGGACAACCATTCACAGGCCAGGCCCCGACACACACTGTCGGGGCCTGACCCACTTAAAAAAACAAACACCACCAACACCCGCCCCGCCCCCCGGGACCCCCGCCCCACCTGACGTGAGCGCGCGTCCGGCCCGGACCCGCCATAAGTGAGCGGGCGTCCGGCCAGAACGCGCCATAGGTGAGCGGGCGTTTGGGAGGGGCCCGTCAGAGGTGAGCGGGCGTTCCGTCAGAAACCGTCATATGTGAGCGGGGGTTCGGCGGATCAAACCCCCGCCCACATATGGCCCGGTTTCCACCAACCCCGGCTCACATATACGCCCGTTTCCCCAAACGCCGGCTCACATATCAACGGTTGTGGCAACACCGGATCACCATTGAGCCGGACCGGACCCCCATCCCCGAGCTGCCCTCAGCAGAAGTGAGCGGGCGTCCGGCCCGGACCCGTCATATGTGAGCGCGCGTCCCGTCGGGACCTGTCATAAGTGAGCGCGCGTCGGGGGCCGGGGAGTTCGCCCGCGGCGGAATTGACCCCCAAATGCGCCCGAAATAGGGTGAATTTGGTCAAAAAAGCGCGGAAACACGCGGAATTTGCTGGCCGTGTCCTCCCAAGCTGGTAAGTTTTCGAACAGTGGCTCGCGCGCATGCCGTGTGTGAGCTCCAAAATCGTAAAGTCCAGGAGGACACAAATGGCTAAGAACCGTAGCGAACTGGTTTCCGAGGTAGCTGGCAAGGCTGGCACCAGCCAGGCCGCCGTCAACTCCGTGCTCGATGCCCTGTTCGAAGTTTTCGAGACTTCTGTCGCCGCTGGCGAGAAGATCACCATCCCGGGTTGGCTCGCCATTGAGCGCACCGACCGCGCTGCCCGCACGGGCCGCAACCCGCAGACTGGCGAGACCATCCAGATCGCCGCTGGCCACAGCGTCAAGCTGACCGCCGGCTCCAAGCTGAAGGCAGCTGTCGCCAAGAAGTAAGACACTTCGGCGAACGCCCTGAAAGGCGGCAACCTGCGGGTTGCCGCCTTTCTGCTTTAACCCGCTCGATTCGCCGCGCCGCCGACGTTAGCGGACAATGGATAGGTGCCGTCAGCCAAAACTCCAGCCACTGCTCCTTCGCCCGCTTCGAAGCCGGGAACCAAGGCAGCTGCCGCCGTGGAAGGGATCTCCTTGCCGTGGCAGCTGGCGGGGTTCGCTGCCCTCTTCCTGGCTCTCGTTGGCGCCCTGATTTTCTCCGGTGCGTCGGCCGCGCGGCAGGTCGCTGATCCGGGCGCGCTGGTCCGCTGGGGGCTGCCCGTCGCCAAAGCCCTCCATAATGTGTCCCTGGCGACTGTCATCGGCGGGCTGATCTTCGCCGTCGCCATCCTTCCCCGGAACGCATCCCGATCCAAGGGCGACGATGCCCCTGAACATCCCGCGTTCAGCCGTGCTTTGGCCGTGGCGGCAGCAGCAGGTGCAGCCTGGACACTCTCCGCCGTCGCGGTCCTCGTGCTGACCTACGCGGACGTGGCCGGGCAGAGGCTCTCCGGAGACGCGCAGTTCACTGCGTCCCTCGTCTACTTCATGACGGACATCCAGACCGGCCAAGCGTGGCTCGCCGTGACGATCATCGCCGCGATTGCCACGACGGCGCTCTTCGGGGTCCGCTCGTTGGCTGGACTCGCGCTCACTCTTGTCCTGGCACTGGGCGGACTGGTGCCAAGCGCGCTAATCGGGCACTCCGCGAGTTCCGGCGACCATGAGGGCGCCATCAATTCGCTTGGCCTTCACTTGGTGGGCGTGTCCGCCTGGGTGGGTGGCATCATCATGCTTGCGGTCCTCTCAGGCGTCCTGCACGGTTCCAAGGCAACCGGCACCAAAGACATCACGGATCAGACCCTTCGCCGGTTCTCCACCTTGGCCGGCTTCGCCTTCGTCCTGGTCTTCGCCTCCGGGGTCGTCAACGCAAGCATTCGCATCACGAGCTTTTCGGCCTTGGTGGGCACCCCCTACGGGCAGATCGTCCTGGCGAAGGCATTGGCCACTGTTGTCCTTGGCGGCATCGGGTTCATGCACCGCAAATGGGTGATCCCGCAGCTGGGCCGCAAGTCGATGTCGACGCGCCGCGTGCTGTGGCAGCTTGTGTTGGTTGAACTCCTGGTGATGGGCGCGACGTCGGGACTCGCCGTCGCGCTGTCCAGTTCGGCACCGCCGCTGCCCACCACCTACGCGCCCGACGCTTCGCCGGCCTTCATCCTGTCCGGGTACGAGCTGCCACCTGAGCTGACGCCCGCACGCTGGTTGACCGAATGGCGCTTCGACTGGCTTTGGGTGGCCGTGGCCCTCTTCGGCGCGGCGAGCTACATCCTTGGCGTGGTCAAGGTCCGCCGGCGCGGTGACTCCTGGTCGTGGTTCCGTACCGTTAACTGGATGATCGGCCTGCTGGTCCTGACATACATCACGTCCGGACCGCCGTCGGTCTACGGCCGCATACTGTTCTCCGCTCACATGGTGGACCATATGGCTTTGACAATGGTGGCGCCGCTGTTCCTGGTCCTGGGTTCGCCCGTGACGCTGGCACTGCGTGCCCTGCCATCCCGCGGCGAGGGATCGCGCGGGGACGGTTCCCGCGGTGTCCGTGAGTGGCTCCTGGTGTTTGTGCACTCGAAATTCTCCCAAGTGGTGACCCACCCGTTGTTTGCTGCCGCGAACTTTGCCGGCTCGATCATCCTCTTCTACTACTCGGACGCGTTCGGCTGGGCGATGCGCGATCACGTGGGCCACGAGCTCATGAACCTCCACTTCACGCTAACCGGCTACATCTTTGTCCTCACCATGATCGGCACGGATCCGCTGCCCCGACGGGCGCCCTACCCCATGCGGTTGCTCCTCTTGCTCGCCACGATGGGCTTCCACGCATTCTTCGGCGTGTCCATCATGGGAGGCACCGGGCTGCTCGCTGCCGATTACTTCGGCAACCTCGGCCGGACCTGGGGGCAATCGGCCTTGCTGGACCAGCAGACCGGCGGCGCCGTGGCCTGGGGAATCGGCGAAGTCCCCACCTTGCTGGTGGCGATCGGCGTCGCGGTCATGTGGTCGCGTTCGGACGCTCGTGAGACGAAACGCACCGACCGGGCCGCGGACAGGAATAACGACGCCGACCTGAATGCTTACAACAATATGTTTGCGCGGCTTGCTGACCGCGATGCGAAACTGATTGATCGGGATTCCAAGCAGCCCGAAAGCAATACCAACCTGGAAGGACGCTGATGAGCGAAACCGTACGCACCCAACTGCGTGTCCGCGCCTCTGAACTGGTGGGCCGTAATTGGCTTAACACCGGCGGAAAAACGCTTGACCTGGAAGCGCTGCGCGGCAAGATCGTGCTGCTGGACTTCTGGACGTTCTGCTGCATCAACTGCCTGCATGTCCTGGATGAGTTGCGTCCGCTTGAGGAAAAGTACTCCGACGTGCTCGTGACGGTCGGCGTGCATTCTCCCAAGTTCGAGCACGAAGCCGATCCCGTGGCCCTCGCATCCGCCGTGGAGCGCTACGAAATCCACCACCCCGTCCTTGACGACCCCGAGCTCGCTACATGGAAGGCCTACACGGCCCGCGCCTGGCCGACGCTGGTGGTAGTGGACCCCGAGGGCTACATCGTGGCGCACCTTTCCGGTGAAGGCCACGCAGACGGCCTCGCCGTGCTCCTTGAGGAGCTGGTGGCCGAGCACGAAGCCAAGGGGACACTCCACCGAGGCGACGGCCCCTACGTGGCTCCCGTCCCGACGTCGGGCACCCTGCGCTTCCCCGGCAAGGCGACCCAGCTGGAGAACGGCAACTACCTTGTGGTCGATTCCGGCCACCACCGGTTGGTGGAACTTCGGCCTGACCTGGAGACCGTCGAACGCGTCATCGGTTCGGGAACGAAGGGTTATCTGGACGGAGTGGCGGAAATTGCGCAGTTCAACGAGCCGCAGGGCGTCGCAGTGCTCCCGCCGTCGCTGGCCTGGCAACTCGGGTACGAGGCAGTGGTTGCCGACACCGTGAACCACCGCCTCCGCGGCGTCACGCTCAGCTCGGGTTACGTGCAGACAGTCGCGGGCAACGGCGTACAGCGCCTGCTCGACGCCGGCCCTGCCCGCGTGACGGAAAGCGGTGCCGGCGTTTGGGCTGAACACCACGACGCCGGACCGGCGGACTTCGCTGCCGACGCACTCGACGTCGGGGTACTGGGCGTTGGGACCGGGGTGTCCCTGTCTTCGCCGTGGGACGTGGTGTGGAGCGAGAAGCTGCAGCGCGTTGTCATCGCGATGGCCGGCACGCACCAGATCTTTGCCTTCGAGCCTCTCAGCGGCGAGGTGTCCATCCTGGCTGGCTCGGGCCTTGAAGGTTTGCTTGACGGAGTTGCCGAGGAAGCCTGGTTCGCCCAGCCTTCCGGCCTGGCCGTGGATGCGGAAGACAACATCTGGGTGGCCGATTCCGAGACCTCGGCGTTGCGCCGTCTGGTCCTTGGCGAGTCCGGTGTGACCGTTGAGTCGGCGGTGGGCAAGGGCCTGTTCGATTTCGGTTTCCGGGACGGCGACGCCACGGAAGCCCGCTTGCAGCACCCCCTCGGTGTCACAGTGCTCCCCGATGGCTCCGTGGCAGTTGCCGACACCTACAACGGTGCCGTGCGGCGCTACGATCCCGCGACCAGGGCGGTGTCCACTTTGGCGCGGGGACTCGCGGAGCCGAGCGACGTCGTCGTGGTCTACCCCGAAGGCGGCGAACCGCTGCTGGTGGTGGTCGAATCCAACAAGCACCAACTGGTCCTGGTTCCCATCCCCAAGGAAGCCCAGCAGGTGGACGAGGGAGCCTCCCAGACGCAGCGGCCCAAGAGTCCCGTGGCGCCGGGGAAGCTGGAACTCACCGTGCGCTTCACGGCCCCGACCGGGCAGAAGCTCGACGACCGCTGGGGCGATCCCACGCAGCTGAAGATCTCGTCGACCCCGCCCGAGCTGCTGATTTCCGGTGGCGGCACGTCCGTGGGCCTGCTGCGGACACTGGAGTTGTCCGCGGATGTGCCTGACGGGATCCTCCACATCACGGCCCGTGCCGCTGCGTGTGACGGCCCGGAGACCGAGGACGGCGAAATCCCGGATCACGCCGCGTGCCACCTGTACCAGCAGGACTGGGGCATCCCCGTGGTCCTGCAGGCCGACGGGGATTCCGAGCTGGTGCTCGATCTGCGCGGGATGGACTAAGCAGGGGCTTTCGGGGGCGCAGCCTAGAAGCTCACCATTGGAGTGACCGTGATGGTGTCTGTGCCTATGTCCAGCCGTGTGGTGAAGCTGAAGTCGTGAACGGCGCTGAGATCGCCGACCTGCCCGCTGAAGAGATCGATTTCACGGGCTGTGACCTTGGCCTTGCCGTTGAGGGGAGCCACGACCCACTGCCCGTTGAAGGGGTCGATGCTGACCTTCGGATATTCCGTGATCTGCCATTTGATGGTGCCGTCCACCACCCGGCTGTTGGTGACATGGTAGAACGGGCAGTCAGGTTGGAGTTTTTGCTGCTTGGTGGCGTCAGCGGCGCAGGTGTCCAGGAATTCCTTGACCTTGTCGCTCACTACCTTGATCATGGCGTCCGTGGGCTTGGTCAGAAGGTTGAGGGGTGACTGGGGCAGGGCGCCCGTGGTCACCGAAGTATTGGTCGCCGGCGCCGAGAAGTATTTTCCGGTGAGACTGGCTTCGTACTGGCCGGGGTAAAACACGGCAAAGCTGTTGCGGCCATTGGGCAGGTTCACCGGGACGCCGTTCAGGCTCGCCTCGTTGGCGTTCACCGCGGTGACCTCGATGGTCGGCAAGGATGACGGCACGAAGGACCACTTGCCGAAGAACAGCCACTCGGTGCCCGTCCGTTCAAGCAGGAAATCTGAGTGCAGCGCTTTGCCGTCGATCTGGTAGTCCATGGGGACCGTCACCCGGTTGCCGCCCCGGGATTCGGCGTTGCCCAGCTTGACGTCGGTGATCTTCGACGCCGCCGTCTGGAGGGCTGTACCGTCCAGCATGGCGGCATTGGCGTTGGGCACTGACGCGTGCAGGAGCCCGAGGGCTTCCCCGCCATGCCCCTGCTGGAGGGCCGAGAGGTAGTCGCGCACCTGCTGCTGCGGGCTGGCGATGGAGTTGCTCACCAGGTTGATGGAGACGATCGCAGCGGCCACGGCAAGCATCAGACCGAGCAGCCACCCGGCCGCGGTCTTGACCAACGCTTGACTCAACTGCACGCCCTTTACGTTACCCGCCGGTTTGGCAATACCTTGCCATCGTTTCCCTCACGTGACGGCTGTACACGCTTTGGGGGAAGGGCACGACGGCGGGTGGCAGCTCCGCTTCAGCCGCGCCGACGCGAGGGGAGCAGGTCAGTTTCGCCATGCACAGACGGCACAGGCCCGCGATGCAACGGTATAGTGCCCGGATGGATGACAAAGCGATTCTGCTCAAATATCTGCGCGCCCGCCGGAGCGAGCTCCTCGCCAAGCTCGACGGACTCGACGAGTACGACGTCCGCCGGCCCATGACCCCCACCGGCACCAACCTCCTGGGATTGGTCAAGCATGTGGCCAGTGTGGAGCTTGGGTATTTCGGGGAGGTCTTTGGCCGGCCGAGCGGCCGGGACTTGCCGTGGTTCGCCGACGATGCCGAACCTGACGCGGACCTGTGGGTTGTACCGGAAGAGAGCCGGGACGGGATCATCAAACTGCATCGCTTCTCGGCTGAGCACAGTGATGCGACGATCGAGTCACTGCCGCTGGACGCTCCCGGGGAAGTGCCGTGGTGGCCGGAAGAACGCCGTCACGTGACGCTCCATCAAATCCTGGTGCACATGTGCGTCGAGACGGCCCAGCACTTGGGGCATGCCGACATACTTCGGGAGCTCATCGACGGTTCGGCCGGGAAGGGCCCCGGAGACTTGAACTTGTCACAGCGAAGTACCGAAGAATGGGCTGATCACCGGGCCAGGATCGAGGCCGCGGCGCGCCAGGCTGTGGGATAGCAATCCGGGGGTGAGATCTCGGCCCTTTGAGCTAGCCAAAGGCCCGAGATCTCACGTCTCGATGAGCTCCAGGTCCTTCGTGAACGCCAAGTGCTTGATCTCTTCCGGATCCGCGTCGACGTCGAAGAGCGCGGTGTAGCCCGTGGCCAGGTAGAGGTTCTTGGCCTCGGGCTGCCGCGGGCCGGTGGTGAGGTAGATCCGCCGGTAGCCGCGCCGCGACGCCTCGGCCTCCAGTTCCGAGAGGACCACCCTGGCCAGTCCACGACGCCGGTGCGCCGAATGCGTCCAGATCCGCTTGAGCTCTGCCGTGCCGGAGTCGTAGCAGCGGAATGCCCCGCCAGCCACGGTTTCCCCGTTTTCCTGAAGGATGAGCAGGGCACCGTGGGGCGCGGCAAACTCGTCCGCTGGGTACCTGTTGAGTTCCTCGGCCGCGCCACCGCTGCCGAAGAGGTCGCCGTAGCGCGTGGTGTATTCGACGGCGAGTTCGTCCAGGAGGGGCCTGACGCGGGGATCGCTCATGGGCACGGTCAGGACCGAAAGGCCCGACGACGGCAGGGTTGGCGTTGTTGTCATGACATGCCTTTCGTGAATGTGCCCAACTGACTCGCAGTTGTTGTCGTTATGAGGCGTCAAAACGACAACAAATGCGAGTCAGTTGGGTGGGCGGGGCTGGTTGGGTGGGCGGAGAGTTCGGACAGGAGGCGGCGGGCCAGGGCGTCGTTCTCGCGGAACGGTGCTGCGTTGGTTCCGGGCCGCGCGAACGCACCGGCGCCCCAACCCGAGGTCCAGGGTCCGACGGCGAAAAGCCCCGCCTGCCGAACGCCGTCGGGACCCAGGACTTCGTGTGAACTCGAGACCAACAGCTTACCGGTGGAGTGTGGGCCGTCCGAGGTGGGGAGCGACTGTTCGGTGCCCCATCCGGCGTCGTGCAGGTCCGCCAGCGCGGGGTTGGCCGATCGCGCCACCGACGGCGACGGCAACCGTGCCTCGATGTACGCCGCCGCATCAACCACCACCGGCGATTGGAAGGAACCGGCCACGAATCGGCCGCTGGCCTCGTCAGGACGCACCCACATGCCCGGTCCCAGGAACTGCAGCAGCCCGGCGCGATGCAGGGCGAGGATTTCGCGCAGCCGGTGCGGCGGCGGGCCGGAATCCACGAAACTGAAGAAGCCGTGCCACCAACCATGCACCGCTTGTTGGGAGCGCGAATTGAGCCGCTCCTGGGGGACAAACCGGCCGAGTTCCATGTAGACCCGGAGCAGGGCCGTGAATAAGGCGAGGGTTTCCGAGTGGTCGGGACTCGTGCGGAGCGTGAGATCCCGTTCGATGTGTTTCGCCACGGATCTCTGCACCGCGGCATGGTCCGGGAAGGCGCAGCCGCTGAACGGTTGGTCGAGGGCCTCGAGGTCGAGCCGCAGGGCCGGGTCCGGGATGGCCGCGGCTATGAGGTTCTCGCGGTCGCGGCTGTACCAATCCAGGGCATCGAAGCGTGCCGAAAACTCGTCCCAATCGCCGCGAACGCGTTCCGGGTGGCCGGTGAAGAGCTCGCGGTAATAGGCGTAGCCCGCGTCCTTGGCGATGAGCGGCCACAGCTGGGTCCGGAAATCCAGCTCCTCGTGGGCGGCGAGCAGCAATTCCACGGCGTCCGCGGTGAAGTACCGCGGGGCGCCGACGGGTTCGCCGCGCAGGGCCGACGAGATCTTGGAGTGGTAGGGGACTCCTCGCCGGGATCCTGCCCAGAGCCGCGGTTCGGCGCCGGACGGCACATAGTCCAGGCCGCCGTCGGGCCTGTCTTCGAAGCGGCCGCCGCGGCCCTCGAACAAGAGCACCAGCAGGTCCACGAACGCCAGCCCCATGCCCGAAACCAGGACGTCCTGGCCGGGTGCGATCGCCGAATAGTCGACGTCGGTGGTGTAGGACGGCGCCGCGTGGAACCCGCCGTGGCGCGCGGCGAAGTCCGCCAGACGCGCTGACTCCGGCCCGGCTTGGGAATCCGTGTGGCCCAGCGAATACATCACGATGTCCGCCTCCACGACCCCACCGGAGGCGAGCCGCACGCGGTACTTCGCGCCGCCGTCGGGCCCTGGCGCAAGATGTTCGACGGCGGTGGCCGTGTCCCGGTGGACCGTCACCGAGACGTCCTGGCCGAGGGCCGCGACGGCCCGCCGGAAGAACCACTCGAGGTACTTGCTCTGGAGCTGGCGGCTGGGAAAGGACGCCGGTGTGAGCGTCCGGAGCTGCTCAAGAAGGTGGGATTCCAACTGCGGGACGTCGCGGATGGAACCGTCCAGCACGCCGGCTCCCCACGCAGCCAGGCCCGGACCGTCGACGGCGGGTCCGTCGCAGGCCACGGAGCTGTCGGTGAACATCGTGACGTCTGCAGCCGTGGAGTTGAGCAGGAGTCCCGGGTTCTGGTCATAGCGCCAGATCCTCCCGGAACCGGGTTCGTACGGCTCGACGATATGGATGGCGGGGGGTCCGTCGAAAAGGCCATTCCTGTTGGCCGCGAGCCGTTCGAGGATGCCGGCTGAGCGCGGACCACCGCCAATGAACACGATGGTGGGGGCGAAGGGCGGCATGACAACTCCTGTTGGCGGTGGCTGGTGCTACCCGAGCCTAGGGACGTGGCGGGCCCTTGGTCGAGGCGCTGGTAACGGCCGTTCACTGCACGTCACGGTGGGTCAACAAGCGCAAAGAACGGACTCATATGGCTCCGTATGAAGCGGCGCGAAGCGCCATGAAGCCCGATGAAGAAGTGCAAAAATCCGCCTTGCAGCCGCTTCGAGAATGCCCCTAGGTTGGCAGCCATCCGATCAAACAAGCGATACGAAGCGAGGTGGCGCATGAGTTCAGCAGCAACCACAGTGGCGCAGTCCGCACAGCAATCTGCACCGGAACCGGCGCCGGCCAGCACCTTTTTGGAACACAGCGCCGTCGAGGAAAGCCCGACGGCGACCGCGGCCCAGGGTGCCGCGGCCCAGGGTGCCGTCGCCCGGCCCGCAGCCGGCTACTCCGGCTACAAACTGGTCCCGGCCCGGCATCCATGGCGCTGGGTAGGCACCGTTGTGGTGGCGCTAGGCGTCGTGGCGGTGGCCTGGTCCCTCGCGACGAACCCGCGCTGGGAGTGGGGCGTGGTGGCGCAATGGTTCACCGCGCAGTCAGTGGTGAACGGCCTGGTGGAGACACTCAAGCTGACGGCCATCTCCGGCGCGCTCGGCTTTGTCCTCGGCTTCATCCTGGCGCTCATGAGGCTCTCGGCATCGCCGCTGCTGCTCTCAGTGTCCTGGACGTTCTCGTGGATCTTCCGTTCCACGCCATTGTTGGTGCAGATGCTGCTTTGGTACAACTTCGGTTATCTCTACGAGAAGATCAGCTTGGGCATCCCCTTCACGGATATCCGATTCTTCGAGGTCCAGACCACCACGCTCATCAGCCAATTCGCAGCCGCCGTCCTGGGCCTGACCCTCAACCAGGCGGCGTACTCGGCGGAGATCATCCGCGGCGGCATCCTCTCGGTGGACCAAGGCCAGCTCGAGGCAGCCGCGGCCCTGGGCATTCCGGCCTGGCGACGCTCCACCAGGATCGTGTTGCCGCAGGCCATGCGGGCCATCCTGCCGACGGCCTTCAATGAGATCATCGGCCTGGTCAAGGGCACCTCGATCGTCTACGTCCTGGCCTATTCCGAGCTGTTCTACACCGTGCAGGTCATCTACAACCGCACCCAGCAGGTACTTCCGCTGCTTCTCGTGGCGACCCTCTGGTACGTGGCCATTACCTCGGTCCTGAGCATCTTCCAGTACTACATCGAGCGGCACTACTCGAAGGGCGCCGTTCGCAACCTGCCGCTCACTCCGTTGCAGAAGGCGAGGAAGTTCTTTTCCACCCACCCAGCCGTGAATTTTAACCGAGCGAAGGACGCCCGATGAGTACCGCCGAAAGCCCGACGACGGCGGCGGCCGCCGCCGCTGCAACCCGCGGCCACGTGGAAATCACCAACGTCCGCAAGTCTTTTGGGGGCACCGAAGTCCTCAAGGGTGTTTCCCTGACGGTTCCGCCAGGCGGCGTCGCCGTGATCGTGGGACCCTCAGGCTCAGGGAAATCGACCCTGCTACGCACCATCAACCACTTGGAAAAGGTGGACGGCGGGTACATCACCATCGACGGCCAATTGGTGGGCTACCAGCTCCGTGGGAACAAGCTGCACGAACTGCGTGAAAAGGACATCCTCAAGCAGCGCACCGACATCGGCATGGTGTTCCAGAACTTCAACCTGTTCCCGCACCTCACCGCGTTGGAAAACGTGACCGAAGCACCCGTCGTCGCGCTCCACCGGAACAAGGCCGGATCGCGCAAGCGTGCACTGGAACTCCTGGACCGGGTGGGACTCAAGGACCGGGCCGATGCCTATCCGCGGCAGTTGTCCGGCGGCCAGCAACAGCGGGTTGCCATCGCACGGGCGCTGGCCCTTGACCCCAAGATCCTGCTCTTCGACGAACCCACTTCGGCGCTGGATCCGGAGCTCGTCAACGAGGTCCTCGATGTCATCCGCGAACTCGCCACCTCGGGTACCACGTTGATCATCGTCACGCACGAAATGGGCTTCGCCCGGGACGTTGCGGACACCGTGGTCTTCATGGACGAAGGGCAGATCGTGGAGCAGGGCAGTCCCCGGGAGATCTTCGCGAATCCCCATGAACCCCGGACGCGGAGCTTCTTCTCCAAAGTCATCGAACCAGCTTTCAACATCTGAGGAATCTTTGAAAATGCCACGCATCAGAACCAGGCTTCTCGCGCTAGCGGTGCTGCCCGCCGTCGTGCTCCCGGCGCTCGCCGGCTGCTCCGACCCTGGCGCGTCCGCTGCCGCGGCCAGCCCATCCGCGAGTGCGGCCCGCAACGGCGTCGTCTACAACACCTCGCCCGAGCAGAACCGCATCCGGGCACAGAAGGACCCCACCGCGGCAGCCGCGGTTCCCGCCGCGATCGGCAAGGACGGCAAACTGACCGTTGCCACCACCGCCGGATCCATCCCGCTGTCCTTCCACGCCACGGATGACAAGACCCCGATCGGCGTCGAGGTGGATATCGCGCAGCTCGTGGCCGACAAGCTGGGCCTCGCGCTGGACGTGCAGGTAACCTCCTGGGAGAACTGGCCGCTCAAGACGCAGTCGGGTGATTTCGAAGCTGTGTTCTCGAACGTCGGCATCAACAAGGACCGGGTGAAACTGTTCGACTTCTCCACCTACCGCGCCGCGTACATGGGATTCGAAGCCAAGAAGTCGTCCACGTACAACATCAAGGGCGCGGATGATATCTCCGGGCTGAAGGTCTCGGTGGGCTCGGGCACCAACCAGGAGAAGATCCTCTTGGCCTGGAACAAGGACCTCGAATCCCGCGGCAAGGCCCCGGCAACCCTCCAGTACTACTCTTCCGACGCCGACACCATCCTGGCGCTGTCCTCCGGCCGGACAGACTTGAACATCGCACCCTACCCGTCCGTCTCGTACCGCGAGAACACCCGGAACGACCTGAAAGTGGTGGGCAAAGTCAATGCCGGCTGGCCCTCCGAGACCCTCGTCGCGGCTACCACCCTCAAAGGCAACGGCCTGGCTCCGGCCATCACGGATGCCTTGAATTCGGCCATCAAGGACGGTTCCTACGGCAAGGTCCTGGCGCGCTGGGGCCTGAGCGAAGAAGCGCTGCCGGAATCAAAGACCGTGACCGAGGCCAACTTCGGGAGTGCCCAGACAGGGAAAACACAGTGAAGTTCCAGGTACTCGACATCATTCCGCACCTGCAGAACCCGGTGACGGGGGAAATCGTTTCGACGGCGGAGCGGCTCAACCAAGTGGTGGAGACTGCGCGCCGGGCCGAGGAACTGGGTTTCGACAGTTTCGCGGTAGGGGAGCGGCATGCCGGTGAGTTCATCTCTTCGTCCCCGACGACGGGCCTCGCGCTGGTGGGCAGCCCGGTGGTCCGCGCAGCCGCGCCCACCACCTTGTGGGAGCCGACGGATCCCTACGGCGGTCGTCCGGAGTTCGCCGGAGCCACGTCGCCTGACGCCGCGGGAACCGTCACCGCAGACTACACCAACCACAGGAGTGAAATTGTCTACGCCCACTGAAACGGCTGTCCCCACCACCGCGGCCTTCACCGCCGCGTGGCAGGAATGGCACGCCGCGCATGAGCGCCACCGCGCCGATCCGCACGGATTCCTCGCCGTCACCCACCTGCATTGGCTTGGGCATTCGCATCGGCCTGGCGGCGCGGCTCCACTGGACGGGGTGCCCGGCATCTGGAGTGTTGAGAACGACGTCGTCACCGTGGTTTTGGGGGTAGGCGAAAGCCTGCTTCGGGACGGCCACGAACTCAACCCCGACGCCGCAGGGGCCACCGTCACTTTCGGCCCGATCGCCGAACGCGACGGCCTCACCCTCAAGTCGGGGGACGCCGTCGTCGAGCTTGCCAAGCGCGGCGGCGAGTACATCGTCCGGCCGCGGCACCCCGGGAACCCGCTGCTCAATGAATACCGCGGCACACCGGCATACGCGCCCGATGCTTCGTTCGCCGTGAACGGTACGTTCGTGCCGTTCGAGTCTCCACGTCCCACCACGGTAGGCGCCGCCGTTGAGGGCATCCAGCACGTCTACGAAGCACCGGGCGAGCTCCATTTCACGCTCGCGGGCCAGGACCTGGTGCTGACGGCCTTCAATGGACATGCTCCGGGCACGCTCTCGGTGTTGTTCACGGATGCGACCTCGGGCAAGACCACTTATGCGGCCAATCGCTCGCTCACGGTTGTCCCGGATGGGGACGGATCCGTGGTGCTCGATTTCAACCGTGCGGTCAACCTGCCGTGCGCCTACACGGACCTTGCCACGTGCCCGTTGCCGCCTGCAGAGAACCGGCTGGCCGTGGCCATCGAAGCCGGCGAACAGATTCCATACGAAAGGCGGGAACAGCAATGAGCGGCAACACCCAGTCTGGCTTTTTGGCTCTGGAGCTCGACGGCGACGGCGCCCACCCAGCCGCCTGGCGCAAAGCCCGGCATGTACCGGATGGGTTGCTGAACGGTGCGCGGATTCGGAGCACAGTCTTGGCGGCGGAGTCGGCGGGGTTCCATGTGGCGACGTTCGCCGATGGGCCGGTGAGTTCCGGACGTGACGTTGCCGGCCGCCTGAACGCCTTGCAGCGGGCCGCCTTCGCCGGGCCGGTGACAAGTTCGATTGTGCTGGTCCCTGAAGTCGACACGGTTTACACCGAGCCCTTCCACGTTTCGACGCAGCTGGCGAGCCTTGACTATGTCTCGGGCGGACGTGCCGGTTGGCTCGTCGCGGCGAGTGGCTCCGCGGAGGAGGCAGCCGCCGTCGGGCGCTCTTTTGCTGAAGGGGCCGCCTTGGCGCAGGAGGCTGCGGCGTCCGTGGAAGTGAGCCGGCGGCTCTGGGATTCCTGGGAGGACGGCGCCGTGATCCGGGACGTGGCCACCGGGCGGTACCTCGACGTCGACCAACTCCACTACGTCGACTTCGAGACGCCAGCCGATTTCGCGGGGCCCGGGTATTCCGTGAAGGGGCCCTCCATCATTCCGCGCCCGCTGCAGGGGCAGTTGCCCGTGGTTGCGCAGGCCGGCTTGCTTCCTTCGGACGCCGATGTGGTGCTGGTGTCCGCTCCGACGCCTTCACTGCTCGTGGCGGAGGTTGCGGAGGTGCGTCGGGCTATTGCTGGGGGCGGCGCCGTTGTTGGGGGCGGCGCGACCCGTGCGGGAGGCGCCGCTGTAGTGGCGGAGCTCGACGTCGTCCTTGACGCGCGCGGGCAAAGCGCCTCCGGGCGGCTCGCCGAATTGGACGCCTTTACTCCGTGGTCCAGTTCCCGAGCGCGCTTCGTCGGCACGGCCGCGGAGCTCGTTGATTTCCTGGCGGAGCTGCTTGTGGTGGCCGACGGCGTGCGGCTGCATCCCGCTGTCCTGGACGTAGAGCTCGAGGAGCTGGCGCAGTTGGTGCTGCCCGAGCTTCGGCGCCGCGGGGCGCTTAAGCCTGTTGCCCAGGGCGGCACGTTCCGGGAATTGCTGGGTCTTGAACGGCCGCTGAACCGGTACGCGAGCGTTGGCTCGGAAAACTGAGGAGAGAACATGACACAGCACAACCGTGCTAAATTCCAGCCGAGCGGGACAATCCAGTTCGGGATCTTCTTCCAGGGCGTCAACTCCGGCACCATCTGGAAGGCGCCCGAATCCGGTTCGCAGACTGACTTTGAGTCATTCCGGAGGATCGCCCAGACCGCCGAGCGTGGGCTGTTCGCTGCCTTCTTCCTGGGCGAAGGCCTGCGCTTGCGTGAACACCTCGGCCGTCCGCATGCTTTGGATGTCGCGGGCAGGCCGGACGCGCAGACGGCGCTCGCGGCGCTCGTGTCGGTGACGTCGAACATCGGGCTCGTGGCAACGCAGAACACCACGTATAACGATCCCGCCGACCTCGCTCACCGGCTCGCCTCGCTCGACTTGCTCTCCGGCGGGCGGGCAGCCTGGAACATCGTCACCACAGATAACGCGTGGACCGGGGCCAACTTCCGGCGGGGCGGCTACCTGGACCATGCCGATCGCTATGTCCATGCCGAAGCCTTCGTGGAGACCGCCAAGAGGATTTGGGATTCGTGGGAGGACGGGGCGGTTTCCTCGTCCGTTTCCGCGGATTCCTGGGCGGTTCCATCGCATGTCCGGAGTGTGCACCACTCGGGGCAGCACTATTCCGTGGACGTCACGCCCCGGTTGCCGCGCAGCGCCCAGTACAGGCCGGTGTTGTTCCAAGCCGGCGACTCTCCCGAGGGCCGTGACTTCGCCGCCCGCCAGGCGGATGTCATCTTCTCGGCGCACCCGAAGTTCGACGATGCCGTGGAGTTCCGCGCCGATATCGTCTCGCGCTCCCTGGCGGCCGGGCGGGGTGCCAACGACGTCCAGATCATGCCCGCCAGCGAGTTCATCCTCGCGGCGACCGACGAGGAAGCGCGCGAAAAGAAGGAATGGGTCCGCAGCCTGCAGATCGGGCCGCAGCAGGCAGTTGCGTACCTGGAACAGTTCTGGGGCCGGGAGTTGTCCGCCTACGATCCCGATGGTCCGCTGCCGGAGATCGATCCGGTGGTAGAGGAGACCTCCGAGACCCGGGGCAGTGGTTTCCACGGTGCCAGGGCCCTGCAGCTCGCCGAGCAGTGGCGCGCCGAGGCCAAGGAGAAGGGCCTGTCCATCCGGCAGTTCGTGAGCTCCCGGACGTCAAGGGTGGACGCGACGTTCACCGGATCCTACGCAGCGGTGGCCGACACCCTGGCCGAATACGCCCGGGTGGGTGCCGTGGACGGTTTCAACATCTCGCCCTGGCTCATCCCCACGGGCCTGGATGACATCGTGAACCATCTTGTGCCCGAGCTTCAGGAACGCGGTGTGTATCCCACGGAGTACGCCGGCTCGACCCTCCGAGAGAACCTGGGGCTGGCGACGCCGGTGCGTTCGGAGGCGTTTTGAATCGGTGAAGCTTTGAACTTCCATCGATTGCTTCGTAGACGCCGTTTTGAGCGTCCAAAACGGCGCTCTGGGCCCACGCCGGCACGGTTTCCTGGCCGAACTTGTGAGGCGAGGGGGCCGGTGGGGAACGGCGGATACAACCATGACGGACTAGTGCGGCTCAAATTAACAGTGTGGGAACAGTGGCTCTAGAACGGATTCATCAAAGAACCGGAAGACCTGATGAGAACGTCCACCTGATCCGGGGTTCCAAGGCAAAGCCGTGGCCTTGGTGGAGGCGGCGAGCCGGGCTCGTGTCTCTGCGGTTACGAGATGACGTGGCGTGTAGCGTTTAGGGCACCTTCACCGGGCATTTAATCGGGCGGGTCACACGGGAATCAGAGAGTGCCTGCACATCGGTTTTCTCGAAGCTCAGGCGTGAAGGTGGCGAGCTGTCCGGCGGAGGACCGGCTTACGGACGTCACCGAGTTCGGTGCCGTGGCCAGCAGGGGGATGGTTTTGAACACGGGTCCTGTGGTTTCGTGCTCCGCGTGGCTGTCGAGCAGGGAGGTGCATGTTGCTACTGTTCAGATGGTGGGAAGAACTTGGGCGGGGTTTAGGAAGAAGCGGACGCCGCACGAGGTGTGGTCAGAGTGGAAAGCCGCGGATGAGGCGGGGGACTCCAGCCTTGCGACAGTTCTGGCCTCCGAGCTGCTGGAGCTGACACCTGAGTCCTATTACAGCTGGTTTCAGGCCGGTCTGCTGTCCAAAGCCCTTGGCAACTGGCCGGAAAGCCTGGACCGCAACGCGCAGGCACTGAGACTCTTTACATCGAAAGATGCCGAGGAGTTCAACGGCGCCAATCCTGCTGCCTGGAACATGGGCATCGCATCAACAGCGTTGCGTGATTGGTCCAAAGCCAGGGATGCGTGGGCCGCCTACGGTCTGCATAGATTTCAAATCGAGTCCGGGCCCATCGACGTCGATTGCGGCATGGCTCCCATCCGGCTGAACCCCGACCAGGCCAGCCTCCCTCACCAGGTCCTGTTTTCGGTTGGGGAGACTGAGGTGGTTTGGTGCTGGCGCCGGAGTCCGGCCCATGCAATCATCGCGAGCGTTCCCCTGCCGGAGTCCGGCCATCGTTTCCGAGATACGGTGCTTCACGACGGGGAACCCAAAGGGACCCGGAGGCTCGATGGACAGGAGGTTTCGGTCTTCGACGAGCTGGGACGTCTTGAAGATTCCGGTGTTCCTACATGGCAGGCGCAGATAGTGGGTGCGACCGATGAGGATATCCAGGCGCTGTCGGAGCTCCTCGGACAGCGGGGGCTGGGGCTCGACGATTGGTCTGGAATCCGGCTGATGTGCTCGAAGTGTTCGCACGGCGCACCCGATGACGGACACGAACACATCTCCTCCACTTCAGAGGATGCGATACGACTTGGCCTTGCAGGGCACGAAGCCGACCTCGGCAGTGTTATTGACGATTGGCTGGCCGGCAGGCATGGCATCGACGTGCTCGCCCTCGACCTGCTCTGGTAGTCCGCAACGTCCGGTCAGCCGATTCAGAGAACTCGGCGGATGCGGCGGCGCGATAGCCTCGGGTGCTCCCCTGATTAGACGGCCCAATCCGCAGCGTCCGGTGAGGGATCCCTTACCGGGCACCCCACCGGCGCAACTCGAGCCCGGCTGCACCACATAAGATGCACGGCTACCTCCACTTGCCGGGGCTTCCGGCAAGGAGCTTGACGGAATCATTTTCAGGGCGAAGACCCTGGACTTGCGGATTCTCCACGACCTGACAGTACAGCCGTTGCTAGCCTGTCCAGCGACTCCGGTCTTGCGGCGAGGTCCACGTTGCCCTCGTCTGTCAGTAAGGTCACGGATTGGTACCCGTATACCGGCATATATTTGCGCTCCTTGCCGGCGACTTTCCGGCGCTCCGGAAGGACTTCCTGCACTTTCAACTCCGTCGGCCGTCCGGATGGCTCCAGGTTGCCGTAGACTGCGGGCTGGAACCGGATGGATCCCGCGCCGGGCGTTGCAATGCCTTGGTTCCAGATACCGCTGAGCGAATCTGGACGGGAGTCCGGGTAGCGGATAAAAGCCCTGAACTGGCCGTTTTGGTCGAGGCGCTGCTTGGTCTTACGTACATTTCGTACGTTGAACAGTGCGAAAAGCCAGTAGACCAAGGTGTTCGTGAAAGTCCTGAACAGGACGGTTGCAGGGTCGCCTGCATCAAAGACCAGCCAAGCAGAGGCTACCAAGACGAAGACCAGAACGTAACCGAACGCCAAGGTCAGATACGGGTGCCCCCGGACCCACTTCTTCATTACGACCTTCCCGTGCGGGGGCGACTGGCACTCATCCGACCTGAGCCTGGTCCAAGGCCCTATTTAGCCCGTCGATGTCATCTACGTCGTAGAAGGCGACCGCCTGTCCCATGCCGAGGCTGAAAAAATCGAGCCCCGTATTCTGGTACATGCCCAAAAGGCCCATAAGGCCTTGGTATCCGAACGTCACGCTTACATGCCGCCCGTCCCTGGCCCGGTCCACCTTTGTGGGCATCGCGATGACTGGGGAATCGGCTACTGACCTGTCCCCCGTGCAGACGATGGCACGCGAATTGGTCAGGCCGTAGATCGTTGCTCTCTTCCGCCGCTTTTTGAAGATGAAACGCCCGAAAATGAAGTAGAGGCCCACCAGAACAAAGGGAATGCCCCAGATGACAAAAGGGGCTGCCTGACTGTCGTAATGGCCGCAACCTCCCAAAGGACCGCAAACCCTCCCCAGAGGACACTGAACGGCACAAGGAAGGCGTCAGCCGAAGTGAAGCGAACCCGCGGATCCGGTTGTCCCACCCACAACAATCGCTCACCTTGGCGGAGGAGGGGAAGGAGGCGGCTTCGTGGATCGTTCATGCCGGAAGTCTTGCACAGCCCGCTCCCTACTGGAATGGGCGGCACTACCGAAACCTCGAGACCGAGATTCGCATGCCTTACGGCGCCCGTAAGCCGATTGTCATATGGGACAGCAGCTCCCGACGGCCAGGCCCACGCTTGCGCCATCACCCGACCTCTTTCTTCTTCCGTCGACCGAAGAACTCGCAGCTGATTGCCCGTCACTACCGGACTCGCCTAAGAGGTCTTGGAATCATGGTGGCCTCCTGTTCGGCAGTATCGGCGAGACTACTGTGGGCTGCCGCCCCTCCGGACGAGCTGAGAGTCCTCGAGCCGATGGTGACCAAAACCGCCCTGATCACACTTCTGGCAGTCCTGGGTAGGGTTTTACCTCCGGGTGTCCGCGATCACCCCCCCCGATTGGCGTCACCTTCCACGACACGACGCGACATCGTTCATCGCGGTCATTGGAACGATCGGCATGGCTGTCGCCAGTATCCCGGCTCTCCGTGAGGCTATTGAGGATCCGGAGAACCTTGGTGTGGGGCAGGTCTAGCGGGCCAGATGGTCAGGGCACGTCCTGCGTCCTGTTCGTACACGATGCTGTCTTCATCCGAGCGTTCAGCGCCTTGGTTCCCGCCGGTTCCTGGTTGGTCTATGCTGCGGTTTGCGGCCATTGCACGCAGGCTGAGATGTGGTGCCGGGCGGGCTCCCAGCGTGCTTCCCCCGCTGACGTCAAGGGTGGCGCCCGTGGTCCGGGAAGCGTGAGCGGAGAGTAGGAACGCGACAGCCTCGGCAACGGTCTCGGGGTCACTGATCCCGCCGAGCACGGCGAAGGTGGACAGGTATTCGCGGACCTCGTCGATACGGAACGCGCTATGCCCGTTGTCGGTAAACCCGGGGATCACGGTGTTGATCCGGATCGCGCGTGTTGCGAGCCATTCTGCCGCGTTCATTGTGAGGGACTCGATCGCGGCCTTGCTCATGGCATAGACGATGTCGCCAGGACTTGAGAAGTGTGCGCCTGCAGAGGATACGTTCACGATGCTGCCACCTGGGTGCATCCGGGTGACGAGCCGCTGTGTTAGGAAGAATGGGGCCTTCACGTTGAGTGCAAAGTACTCGTCGAACTGAGCCGGCGTCGCGTCGGAGAACGACGGACCGAGGAGTTTCGCGGCGTTGTTGACGAGGGCATGTAGAGCATGTGTCGGTTGCGAACGGAGGAGATCGTCGACTGAATCCACAAGTTGACCCACTCCTTCCTCGGTTCGTAAGTCAGCTTGCACCATCGAGCATGTGCCGCCGAGTTCCCCAACTTCGCGTTGAAGTTTCGATGCCCGGTCGGAGTTGCTCGCGTAGTGAGCGATGACTACCGCGCCGCCGACGACGAGCCGATGGACGATTGCAGTGCCGATGCCTCCGGTGGCGCCGGTGACCACGGCGACATGCTGCGGATGCTCAGCCATGTTGCGCCCAAATGGGGTGCATGCTGTATTTCGGAATGCGTTCGGCGCGGATCGGATCACGCATCACGGAGTTCAACTGAGGTTTCGCGTCGGACAAGCATAAGGATCGTCTTGAGTATGGCCTCAAGCCTCGCGGGTGCCTCAGTCCAGGCGTTTGCGGGACGCCAAGAGGTCCTTCGTTCCCATGCCCGCAGCGACGATGAGCCAGACGGTCTCGTCGAGATTGACCCTGTCATGAAGCAGCCCCATGTCCTTGGCTTCATCGAGTTGTCTGAACACGGAGTCACGCCAGACGGCGAACGGATCGAGCCGTCGTTCGGGAAAGTGTTGCCGGGACTCATCCGCCAGGCGGACTCCAGCCCTGACGACAACATCGTTGGCCAGGTCGGCGCCGATGGAACGAAAGACGTAAAGCAGACGTTCGATAGGATCGCTGGTTCGTTGGTCTGCTTCCCGTTGAGTTCGTTGCATGCATTCACGTTCGTAATCCAGGACAGCCGCTCCCAGCGCGTGCATCGTGGGGAACCACATTTCGAGATTCTCGATGGGCACGTGAACGATCGCTGCGATCCGCTCAAGAGTGACGGTGGTGTAAGGTTCAGCGGCAAGCATTTCGGCGGCGGCCTGGAGAATGGATCCGCTCGATGATGCATCCTGCCCGAAGGAGCCGGCGCTTGCGGGTGCACCCGGATAGCCATAAGAGTCCTTGCTCATGGTTGCCGGGCTTCTTCGTAGGCCAATGCTGCCCGTGCCGTTACACCGGATGACGCCTTTGAGTCGACTCGAACATCGTGGAGCTGCCGGCCGGTTCCGGCGACGGTGCGGTCGCGAACGAGACGTGTAGATGTGTGAAGAGATGCGGGCACACGTGTCGGGGGAGAAGGGAGTCTGAGCTGCATGGTGCGCATCCATAGATTGCCCGCGCCTGATCTGCCTGTCTGCGCTGACTCGTAGATTGCAACCTGAGTGAGCTGTCCCATGGTGACCAAGTAATCGACGGCCGTCAGTGCGGGCCAGAAGACGGACTCCAGCCCTCCCGGTGTCCGCGCGTCTGAGGCCGGGCCGGAAAACTCGTGTTCTGCGCTAAGAGTTTGCTGGGTTGCTTTGTACGCGGTGAGCAGTGTTCGCGAAACTGTGTTCCTATAGAGCCCGCCATATACCGTGCTGCCAGCGGGCGGCGGCCACTCTGTTTCTCTTCGCGCGTCGCCGGTTGCATTTTGCGTGGACAGGGTCAGCCGGGCGCGGATGTTTCCGACCACCGCAGCGACCACAAGTGTATGCCCGTAAACGTCGATTTCGACTGCAAGCGGCACCCGGTCCAGTTCAAGCCATGGCACGCTGCCGGATCTCAAGTCAACACACTGAACCCAGCAGTTTCCCAGCACCCCTGGGAAGTCGACCGGGTCCGATTGTTCAAGGAGCACCAAGGGAAGAACGATTGCGTCGACGGAACTCAGGTGTGCGACGCGGACACCACCGTCGGGGTTAGTCGACCAGTCCTGCGGATACACAACCGAACCTACGGCTTCGAGTGGGTGCCCTGGTCTCCTGCGGCCGGAGGCTTCCACCAGGTGTGACACCCGGCGGTAACCCGCAGCGAAGTAGCGGCCGTTTGCCGGCCCAAGAGCCTCCTCGATCGAAACCCCAATCATGCTGCTACGTTACAGACCTATCTGTATTTTTAGAAGCATTTTCCCGGCTGTGTGCCGAGGGCGCTTGATAAGGTTACGTAGTGACGAATAATCAAACAGGGCGCCCTTTCGTCCCGGGCATTACGGAAGCCCTGATCCAGGCCGCTGAGCGGATCATGGTAACCGAGGGTTTCTCGGGACTCTCCATTGACGGGCTCGTCACGGAGGTGGGCACGACAAGGCCTACGTTCTACCGCCGGTACCCCAGCATCGCCCATCTCGCCTTCGAGGTCATTGAGGCCCGTTTCGGAACCGGCATGCAGGTCGACACCGGTTCACTATACGGAGATCTCCTGAAGCTTCAGCGTGAGGATATCGCCATGTTCGCTTCTCCGCTTGTCCGAAACAACCTGCCTGGACTTCTGGAATCTGTTCGCACGGACCCGAGGGTGCGCGACAGGTACCGTGACGATTTCGTCGGCCCGCGTCGCGCGAACGTCGCGAGAGTGATAGCTGCGGCAGTCGAACGTGGGGAGTTGGCCGACCGGAGCGTCGACGTCGATATGGTGTGCGACCTACTTGTTGGCCCTATCCTGGCTCGCACCTTGCTGCCCGTGGCGGTGTCCGCCGATGACCGTCTCGCCCGGCAAACCGCACATTTTGTAGTGGGCTATCTCCAATCGACGGTCGTGGAGTGACGGAACCCCACTAGCAGCTGATCACGACCGATCGCACTGTTGGCTTGACACGGCTGGGCTTCTCTTTGCGGCGCCGAGGGTGATGTGTCGATCGCTTCGTCCGGATACTGAGTCGTCATGCGTCACGACGATCACGGCTTTGCCGGCCTCGGCCAGGGTTCTGGTGAGGGTCAGGACATGGTCGCGGTTGGCATTGTCGAGGGAGCCTGTTGGTTCGTCGGCAAGGATCATCTGGCACGGTTTGAGGATGAGGCGGGCAATGGCGAGACGTTGTTGTTCTCCGCCTGAGAGTTCGTAGACTTTGCGATTCGGGTCAAGGTCGAGGCCTACCCGTTCCATCGCGCTTGCCCGGGAATCGCTTTTTTCCTTGCGCGTTCCCGGGGTGTAGGTTTGTGCGATCTTGAGGTTTTCGGTCACGGTCGCGTTGTCGATCAGGGCGTAGTTCTGAAAGAGATATCCAAGGCGCAGCCTCAGGTGCAAGCGTGCGCTGCGGCTACCCGGGTGAGGGGCGCGGCGGCCGAATAACTTGATCTCGCCCCTGTCAGGCCGATCAAGCAGGCCAAGCATGTTAAGGACGGTTGTCTTCCCGCTTCCGCTTGGACCTGTAATAGCGACGATCTCGCCTGAGTGCACCTTCAAGCTCAGGTCCGAGATGATTTCATGGCCCCGGAAACCTTTATGGACATTCAGGAATTCGCATACGACGTCGGACATTAGAGTTCCCCTTTCAGGATGTTGGGAGTGCGCCGCCGTTCTGTGAGCCACAGGACTCCTACAGCGACCAGGCCCTGAACGGCGCTGACGGCAACAGCCGCGGTGAGCGTGGAGAGCGGCCCGGTGTCGGCAAAGGAGAACGGCCGGAAACCGGCCAATACCAGCCCGGAACCGAGCACGGCCTGGACAGCCCACACAATTGCTCCAAGCTTGATGAACTCGCGGTAGCGCCTCCATGTTGACAGGCCGAACAGGCCGCGGACGACGATCCTGCGCGCGAACCGCTCGAACGCGATCGTCAATGTCTGCGCGGTGACAATGATGAGCAATACCACCAGAGCGGCCAGCACGATCGTGGTGTTGCGGAGGCTCTCCTGGAGGTGGCCGATCTTGGCGAGCTGATATTCGTTGATGGTTACCAGGTGACGCAGGTTGTCGTCCAAGCTCAGCCTTTTGAGCAGGGGCCGGAGGGCTGTGATCGTGGCCTGGGAGCTCCCTTCTACCAGCGGGACCTTCAGTCCGGCGCTGGCGTCACCCGTGACGGCGTTGAGCCGGTCCACCCCCAGGCTGTTGGCCCGGGTGATCACTTCAACGATGGGGTCCTCCACCGAGCCGCCGGAGGAGGTGGCGACGTCGGGGTTGAATGTGAAAATTCGCTGGCGGTTGTCCGTCCAGATGATCCGCACGCGGTGATCTTGCGCAGCGATGCTCTTGTCGCGGTGGAAGATCGTCTTCTCGGCGGAGAATGCGCTATCGCGTTGGGCCCGGAAATATGCGGTGATCTCTCGTTCCTGGGAGCGGAATTGCTCGGGCACGAGCAATATCCACGACGATTCACTCTCATCGACCGTGACCGGCCGGCCGTTTGCGTCACGGATCGGGTATGTGTGGAGGTAGGCAGGATTTACTTGCATTGATCGGTACTGGCCGGCCTGTTGACTTTGCTGGAGCGCTGTCTTTGAGAATGCGCCGGCGTACACATAGAGGGCCCCGCGGGCGGTGAGTGCGTCGTAGAGGTCGGTGGCTTGAACGATGGATGAACCGGGCTGGCCGGTCTGCAGGTCCACTGCATCGTTGCCGTTGCTCACCGGAACGAAAACACCATACCCGGTTGTCGAGGTCCAATGTTGCAGCGATTCGCGTTCATTGTTGATCGCATCCACGTTGGACCAGGCGCCCGCAGCGACCACTACAAGGGCCGACGAAGTCACAACGGACAGCGCGATTCCTGCACCAAACAAAGCTCTGGTGTCACGTCGGTTCTTCAACGCGTCCGAGACTCGCATCCTTGCCACGTACGGTATGGTCAGCAAGCTGGCCGCAATGAGCAAGCCCACGGCAATTATCTGGTCGAAGACCACAACTGCAACGAATCCGCTGTCCGCGCCAGGCAGAAGGGCCGAGATGGAAACGAGAGCGACGCCGGAAGCAGTGCCGACGACGATCACTGGCCGCCCTGTGATCGTCCACCACACCCTAGTCGCACCGTAGCCAAGCAAGCGCATCGCGCCAGCTCTCTTTGCCTCATATAACTGTCGATATACAGCAAGCACCGCAGTGAGGAGAAGCCCGACGAAAACCGCGAGTTGCAAGTAGACCGGCGGGACGTTTGTCGGGACAATCAATTGCTGATTCGGTGCGCTCAAATCCGTGGCCTCGAAGGACCGTCCGGCAATGTGAGTAGTGAGCGCGGCAGCTACTGCGTCCACAAAGGCCGCGCACCCGGCGGGCCCACACTCGGCATAGTAGGTTCCCGGCGCAGGCATCGTGTCGAACGCTGTCCGTAGTGGACGGAATGAGAAACGCTCTCCGGCCCCCAGGACACGCAGAACACCAACCGTGTTCGGGCTGGTGTCCGGTGACGCGACCGAAGCGTCGCCTTCCTGTGACTCTTGGACGGTAAGGAATCTCCCCGATGAGAGGGCGGTCCCGTCGAAGACGCGAGTATCCGGCCGGGTCAAAAGCACGTACTGAGTCACGAACGCACGGTCGTTTTCATCCACCCCAACCACCGTCCTGAAAACGTTGCTGCGAGTGGCTGCGGCTGCGCTTCTCAACGTGGACAGCACTGCATCAGGATCCGCCGCATCGCCCGGGACTGAAAACGCCTGTCCGGCATCAGCTGCCGCGCGCGCCACGGCCGTGCGTTCTTCATTGATTCCGTTCACGACGCTCACACCGAACGTTGCCGCGCATACTACGATCACCAGTCCCAGCAGGACATGTTTCATCGGCCGACCACACCTTCAACTCTTCGACATTTCCGTTCGCCGCCCACAAACAAACAAGTCGGCGGGCCCAAAAGGGACCCGCCGACCGACACCCGCTGTGACGGCATCAGCGCATCGGGGACGGCTGCTACTCAGTAGGTCGCCCAATATTGAGCGGCATTCTCGCCAGCGCCGCACTGGGTATCAGCGTTGGCCCAGCTATTGGCATTGGCATAGACCTTGACATTGTTAGGGCCGCCAATAGCCGTAGCGGAATGGTACGCGCTTGGGTGAACGTAGTGAGACCAGACGTTCTTGAACCATGGTGGTTGGAACGCGGTCCCGTAATTCCAGGTGCCGCCACCGACGTTGGTGATCGTTCCTGCGAGTGCAGGAGCTGCTGCACCGATCGTCAACACACCGACCAGGGCACCCCCTGCCAGCAGACGGTTAACATTCATGACATTCCCCATTCTTCTACCGGCCAGAGTTGGCCCTTACGGAGTAATGATTCGCTTGAGCCTTACCGATCAGAGGCCTCTTTCGATACGGATTAGTGTGTAATGTAATGGCAGTTGGAGTCAATAGCTGAGCTCGTCAGCATCCACCTCGTCAGAGCCAACAGTCTCGGGGGGCAAGCGCGGCGAATTCGGCTGGGGACTTCCGGCGCTAAATGTCACCGCTGGTGCCCTTCAATCAGTCCTCCACCGCGAAGGCATCACGCCGGTCGATCGCCCACTGCGCCCCGCCGCGCGTCGACTGTAGCGTTGGACTATGTCTTTGCTCGTCCGGCCCTCGGTTGCCCTGCACGCGGCGTGGATGGAGGCGCACAAAGAATGGGGCGACGGTCTCCGTGAAGATGGTTTCGGTTTGGTGGAGGCCGACGACGTCCGATCGTTGGAAGGATTCCGAGTGTTCGTCGATCGGCTTTTGGCCAAGGAAGCGTCGAACTGCGACGACGGCTGCACCTTTCGGTGGATCGTCGAGGACGGCGAAGTCCTCGGGGGAATCGCTCTCCGCCACGAACCCACACAGGGTGCGGAAGCCCTCGGACATGTGGGCTATGGACTCCGGCCGTCTGCCAGAGGGCGTGGCCTCGCCGCTGCAGCGCTTCGGGAGATGCTGTACTTGGCGAAGGCCCGCAACATGGATCGAGTGGTGCTGGCCTGCTTCGTGGACAACGTTCCCTCGGTGAAGACTATTGAACTTTGCGGAGGCGTTCTGAACCGAATTGTCACGACAGACCGAGGAGAAGTCGGCCGCTACACGATCAGGCTCTCATAGCGTCGAGTGATCTCTGAGAATCGAACCGACTCGGTGAACCCGAGTTTCGCCGCGATGCGTCCTGATTGGTCGCTGGTATTTGCCCATTCGGCGGTGAGTCTGAACGGCAGCTCACGGGGAGGGGGAGTTGCTCGCTGTGGCGTGCGGGCCCTGCCGCTGAGGGGTGTCGACGAGCCGGCCATCGGGTCCGAGGGTCAATCGCCTGATGGTTATGGCCTGGCTGGTCCCGCAAGGGCCAACGACGGTTTGGTCGGCGAGTTCGACGCGCTCTTGGATCACCAGTGCGCCTGCGCTCTTGAGCGTAAGGCTGTAGGCGCCCTCATGGTCTTCGGGCGGAGCCTGGACAGTGGTGAGTTCCCGGCTAGGCGAGAGTAGTTCGCAATTCGCCGCAAGGCAGAGTTCGAGGGTCGTGCCCGGGTGGACACGCAGCCAGGGCCCTGCGTCAAGCTCGACTTCCGGCGCACCCGCGGCCGGCCCCGCACAGGCACGCGGGATAGCTGGCGTGCAGGCAGAGGCCGCCGCCAGCGCACAGGCTGCAGCCGCGATCCGAAGAACCCTCGCGATGCACATACCCGCATGCTACGCCGCACGATGCCGGACGCAGTGAGGCCGCGGCATCACACCGACGCTGAACTTGTCCTACTGGACGATCGCCGATCCCGCGACGGAGCTCCTGCCCGAGGCTGGCCAACCCGCGCGGTGGGTCGATGTTCGCTCGGACTGGCGAACGTTCCATAAAGCGGATGCGGCTGTGATAGCCCGGTTTGCCGAGCAACAAAGCACTTATTGACGGCTGCGATCTGGTCTAATGTTGACCGATGATTGAACCGCGCCAACTTAGTGAGAGCGTCAGCATGCGCGTGTTGCGCGTCAGTGATGCGGCAGCGCTCGCAGCCGCATATGTGCGCAACCGGGCCTACCTTTCGCCTTGGGAGCCAATGCGGCCCGAGGAGTATTACACCGAAAAATGGCAGGCGGCCGACATTGCCAAGCGACTCGTCGCGCATGAAGCCGGGGAAGGGCATCCGCTCGGCCTGTTCGACGGCGATAGACTCGTCGGCCGGTTCAACATGGCAGGAGTCGTCCGCGGTCCTTTCCAGAGCGCGGGGCTGGGCTACTGGGTGGACGGCGACTACGCGGGCCGTGGCCTGGCGTCCGCAGCGGTCCACGCAATAGTCGACATGGCCCGCGACGAACTCGGACTGCACCGCATCGAGGCAAGCACCCTGCTCCACAACGCTGCCTCGCAGCGGGTGCTGCTCAAGGCCGGGTTCCAGCACATTGGCATGGCACCGCGATACCTGCTGATCGCCGGAAAATGGCAAGACCACAACCTCTACCAAGTGGTCCTTCACGACTGACAGGCTCAGTCAGCCCGCGACCATGAAAACGTCCACCGGATCCTCGGTTTCCAGGACAAAGCCGTGGCGTTCGTAGAGGCGTCGGGCCGGACTGCCCTGGAGCACGTTGAGCCGGAACGGCCGGTGGTCCTTGGGCTCGCCCATGATCCGACGCAGCACTCCGGCTCCAAGTCCTTGCCCCTGGAACTCCGGAGTGAGGTAGAAGTGTTCGATCCACAGAGCATCGGGTTCTTGGCGCACTGCGATGACACCGGCAACCTGCTCTTCGACGGCAACGAGGAAGGTGTGTTCCGGCTGGAACGTGTTCAAGAAGCGCTCCCGGACCCGCACGGGATCCCAACGGCCAAGCCGCTCCAGATCGGGTCGCATGACGACGGCGCGCAGTTCCGCGATCCAGCCGGCGTCGGAGGGCAAAGCGGGACGGAGCGAGAAGTCAGCAGACACGGGACTATTCAACCCCATTGAGGCGTCAAGAAATGAGCACCCGCACCGGATTCCCCCGCACCCACGCGCGGACGTCCTCGAAGGCCTCGCCGTAGAAGTGCGCGTAGCTTTGCGACGTGACGTAACCCAGGTGCGGCGTCAGCACGGTGCGGGGCGCCGTGAGGAGGGGGTGGCCCGCCGGGAGGGGCTCGACGTCGAACACGTCCAGGGCCGCGCCGCCGAGCCAGCCCTCGTTGAGCCCGCGGAGGAGGGCAGCCTCGTCCACGATCGGCCCGCGGGCCGTGTTCACCAGGACGCCTTCCGGGCCGAGGAGCCGCAGTTCGTCCTCCCCGACGAGCCCCCGGGACCGCTCCGACAACCGTACGTGGACGCTCACGACGTCGGCCTCCCGGAAGAGTGCCTCCTTGCCCACCATCCGGGCGCCTGCCGCAGCGGCAGTCTCTTCCGTGAGGTTCGGACTCCAGGCGATGACCTCCATGCCGAAGGCTTTGCCGTAACCGGCGATTTTGCTCCCGATCTTGCCGAGTCCCAGCACCCCTAGCGTCTTCCCGGACAGTTCGGAACCCACGGTGCCCTGCCAGTTTCCGGCGCGCAGCCGGCGGTCCTCGAACGGCACCTTGCGTGCGAAAGCCAGGAGCAGGGCCCACGTCAGCTCGGGCGCCGCGGCCGGTGAGCCGCCCGTCCCACAGACAGTGATGCCCTGCACCTCGGCCGCGCGCAGATCGATGGCTGCGTTGGCCATCCCGGTGGTGACCAGGAGCTTCAGCTTCGGCAGCTGCCGGAGGAGCCCGGCGTCGAAAGTGGTCCGTTCCCGCATGGCCATGACGATGTCGAAGTCGCGGAGGGCGGCCACCGAGTCAGCCAAAGGCTCCGTGAAAACGGAGACCTCGACCCCGTCGTCGGCGAGCTCGGCCCACGGCGCATAGTCGTAGGCGACCGCTTGGTAGTCATCAAGGATGGCAAGGCGCTGGACCATGGAATTCCCTTTCGCTGTGAGGGGCCGCGGCTATTCGTAAGCTACCCCCGAAGCGAACCCTAGCTCTTCGGCAGGCCCGGCGGGTTCAGTTCAGACTTCTGGATGCCTTCCGCGGTGAGTCCCCAGCGGTCCAGGATCTTGGCGTAGGTTCCGTCCTTGATGAGGGCGTTCAGGCCGGCCTGGGCTGCTGCCGCGAAACCGTTGCCCTTCTTCGTGGTCACCGCGATGCTCGCCTTGAGCGGCCACCCGCCGTCCACCAGGCCCACGTTCTTGGTCTTGCCATCGGTCTGCGACTTGTAGGACGCGGTCGCGTTCGGTCCGAACGTGAGGTCCGCACGGCCCGACTGAAGCGCGAGCGTGGAGGCCGAGTCGTCGTCGTAATACTGGAACTCAACCGGCTTCAATCCGTTCTTCTTGTTCTCGGCGTCCCAGCGCAGCAGGATAGCTTCCTGGTTGGTGCCTGAGCCCACAATGATCCGCTTGCCCGCCACGTCCGGAGCCGAGTCCACCTTGGTGATGGGGCTGTCGCTCTTCGCGTAGAAGCCCAGTTTGTCCTCGCGGTAGCTGGCGAAATCGAACTTGGTCTTGCGCTCTTCCGTCACGGTGACATTCGATATGACCGCCTCGTACTTGCCCGATTCCACGCCCAACGGCCAATCCGCCCACGCCGTCGGGACGACGTCCGCCTTGAGTCCCAGCGATTCGGCCAGCGCAACGGCGATGTCCACCTCGTTGCCCACCGGCGTCTTGTTGTCCGTGGCATAGACGGCCAACGGCGCAGCGAAGGGACTCACCGCGACGGTCAGCTTCCCGTCTGCCTTGACGGACTCCGGCACCAGGGCGGCGGCTTCCGGGGAAACCTGCACAGGGAAGCGGTTCTGCTCGGGAGCCAGGTTGAAGGTTTTGCCGGCGGAGGCCGACGACGGCGCTGGCGCGGCCGAGGCGCCCGGGTCCGAGCACGCGGCCAGGCCGAGAGTCGTGGTTACGGCGAGTGCCAACGCGGTGCCTGTTTTGAGGCGTGAGAAAGCCATGGAGTCCCCTTCGAAAGTGATGGATGGTGTGCGTTGCTGCAACTATCCGGCAGGGACAAGACCCGGTCAAAGCGCTCTGAAACGCTGGGAGACAGGGGTTCACCGGGCTTCATTGGAGGTCCCGAAGGGTCACAAAACAGCCGCGGGGTAGGCTTCCCACACAACTGCCGGACACGTGAGGTGATTTTTCGTGGGCTACGGGCAAACCCCGGTCAATCAGGCGCTGGAGGTGCAGTCCGTGGCCGGGGAGGACGTGGCTTTCGGACATGCGGCCGTCACCTTCGCCGGGATCTCGGCATCTTCACGAGTTGAGACGGACCCCACGCAAGCGGGAGAAATAACCCGGGCGCCGCCGTCGTTGTCGAAAGAGTGGCCGGGAAACCGGCCCCTCGAACGAAACCACCTTCGAAAGGCCGGCATCACGTGACTGTTCCCCTCTCCATCCTCGACCTGGCAATCATCGGCAAAGGCCAGACGGCGGCGGAGAGTTTCGCCGGGAGCGTCGCGATGGCGCAACTGGCCGAACGTCTCGGCTACCGCCGGATCTGGTACGCCGAGCACCACAACATGGGCTCGATCGCGTCCTCGGCCACGAGCGTGCTGATTGCCCACATTGCGGCAAACACAAGCAGCATCCGGCTCGGCGCCGGCGGCGTCATGCTGCCCAACCATTCGCCGCTCACCATCGCGGAGCAGTTCGGCACCCTTGAGACGCTGCACCCGGGCCGGATCGACCTCGGCCTCGGAAGGGCGCCCGGCAGTGACCAGAACACGATGCGTGCACTCCGTCGCGATCCGATGGCCGCGGACACCTTCCCGCAGGACGTCCTGGAACTGCAGGGGTACCTCACGGGACCGACGCGGATCCAAGGGGTCGAAGCGACGCCGGGCAAGGGCACCAACGTGCCCCTCTACATCCTCGGGTCCTCGCTCTTCGGGGCGCATTTGGCGGCTCAGCTCGGCCTGCCCTACGCCTTCGCCTCGCACTTCGCGCCCAACGCGCTGCAGGACGCCGTCGCCGTCTACCGCCGCGAGTTCAAGCCATCCGAGCAGCTCCAGGAGCCTTACGTGATCGCGGGCGTCAACGTCGTGGCCGCAGATTCGGCGGCCGAAGCCCAACGGCTCTTCCTTGAGGTCAAGCGGGACCGCGTCTCGCGCTTCCTGGGTGGCGGACGCGAATTCACCGACGCCGAAGCGGACCTTATTCTCGACTCGCCCCAAGGCCAGCACATCGCGCAGCTGGTGAAGTACTCGGCGGTGGGAACGCCGGAAATGGTGCGCGATTACCTCGACGAGTTCACCCGCCACGCCGATGCCGACGAACTGATCGTTGCCCACCAGAGCACGGGCACGGAGCAGCGCCTGCGTTCCGTGGAGCTGGTGGCAGAAGCCGTCGGGCTGACGCGGGTGTAGCAAGGGAACTGCACCGCCCAAACGTAACCAAACAAACTCGTTACACCCCGGCAATACGCGGGTCACGGAGGCGAAACCAGCCGGGCGGAAACTGGACGAATCCACCCCGGAAGGATCGTCCCCCATGGCTACTCCGCTCAATTTGTCCGTGGCCGATTCGGCGTTGCTGACAAAGTCGCTTCCTCTGGGCCTCCTGCGGACGGCAGTCCAATCCGAGGCCGCCCACGATGGAATCACTCCGGAGCTGCTGGCGGAACTGAGGATGCTGGCCCGCACCCCGGGGCTCCTGGTGGCCTGCAACTACGGTGGAACCCTCTGTGCCGCGGAAGGCGTATCCACCGAGACGCTCCCGTTGGGGAGTGCCGCCGTCGCGCTCCGGGCATTGGCGGCGCTGCCGAACACGCACACGGCCGTCATCTCCGGCAGGTCGCTGCGGGACCTTGCCGCAGTGTCGCGCCTGCCGGCGGAAGTCCACCTGGTGGGTTCGCACGGCGCCGAGTTCGACATGACCTACGCGTACAGCGTCACGATGGCCACGGAAGCCGTCCTTCAACAGGCAGCCACCGCCCTCAACGAATCGATCGGCTTCGAAAAGGGCATCAGCATCGAGCGCAAGCCCGTGGCCGTAGCCATCCACACCAGGCCGGCCACTCCCGCCGTCGTGGCCCGGGTGACGCGTGAGGCGCACCAGATCGCCCGCGAATTGGGCTTGTTCTTCATTGTGGACGGCTCCGTTCTGGACTTGTCCATCGTGGAGCCCTCCAAAGACGCCGCGCTGGAGCATCTGCGTGCACAGTTGGGGGCCAGCGCGGCCCTGTTTGCCGGCGATGCGGAGAGCGACGAGCTCGCGATCGCCACCTTGCGGGGCCCGGATCTTGGCCTGCACGTTGGCGATGCAGAAACCAAGGCGCGCTACCGCTTACCGGACCCGGAGGCCTTCGCCAAAGTGCTCGCCATCCTGTTCGAACTGCGCCGAGCGTGGTTGTTCGGCGAGGACGCGGTGGGGCTGGAGCGGCATTCGATGATCGGCAACGGGACCTCCACAGCGCTGCTCACCCCGGAGGCCAAGATCTGCTGGATGAGCCATCCCCTCCCGGATTCCGGATCCTTGTTCGCGCACATCCTTGGTGGAGACCCGGCCGGCCACTTCAGCGTGGAGCCGGTCAAGACGTCGAAGGTGCTGGGACAGCGCTATGTGGACAACACCATGATCGTGGAGACGCGCTGGGCCGACGTTACGGTCACGGACTACCTTGAGCCCGCCCCGGACGGCATCACCAGCCTGGTCCGGGTCCTGTCCGGAACCGGCAGCGCGCGGATTGTTTTCGCACCGCGGCCGGACTACGCCAACGCCCCGTTCAATATGGAAATCCGTGGCGAAGAGCTGCACGTTGTGGGCACTTCGGATCCCATCGTCCTCTTCGCTCCCGGCGTGTCCTTCACGGTCACGAGCGACGGCAAACACGGCACCGCCACCGCCGAAGTCAGCCTCGCGTACGGTCCCGTCGTCATGAACCTGAGGTGCGGAGACACTGAGCCGACGACGCCGGACCCCACCGGAGAGCTCGCCCGGCGGGCCGCCGTCGCGCACCAGTCCCGGCAGTGGGTCCGCGGGCTGGAACTGCCCGACATGAAACCGTCGCTGGTGCGGCGTTCGGCATTGGTCCTGAAAGCACTGGTGCACGAGCCGACCGGGGCGGTCCTCGCCGCTCCAACCACGTCGCTGCCGGAGGGGATCGGCGGCACCCGCAACTGGGACTACCGCTACTGCTGGCTCCGCGACGGCTCCATGACGGTCAATGCGCTCGTGGACCTGGGTTCCACCGAGGAAGCAGACGGGTTCCTCCGTTGGCTGGGCCGCATCCTGGAGAACGCTCCCGGTCCGGAATGGCTGCATCCCTTGTACTCGGTGACCGGCTCCCCGCTGTCTACGGAGGCCATTATCGAGAGCTTGCCCGGTTACGCCGGTTCGCGGCCGGTGCGGATCGGGAATGCCGCCGACCACCAAGTGCAGCTGGATGTCTTCGGGCCGATTGCCGGGCTCATCCAGGCCCTCGGCAAGCGCCGCGGCACGTTGCCGGACGAGCACTGGAAACTCATGGAGCAGATGGCCTCGGCCGTCCTGGCCCGCTGGCACGAAGCGGACCATGGCATCTGGGAAGCCCGGCGGGCGCCACGGCACCACATCTACACCAAGGTGATGTGCTGGGTGACCCTGGACCGGGCCATGCAGACGGCGGTGCGGTTCCGGCGCCCCATCGGGGCCGAGTGGGAGGAAACGGCCAACATCATCCGCGCGGAAGTCCTCCGCGAGGGCTGGGATGATTCCGCGAACTCCTACACCGTGGCCTACGACAGCCCGGACCTCGACGCGGCCGTGTTGCATATCGGACTCTCGGGCCTGCTGGACGTCCGCGACCAGCGCTTCCTGGACACCGTCACCGCCGTCGAGCGCGAACTGCGGGTGGGTCCCACCGTGTTCCGGTACAGGTACGACGACGGCCTGCCGGGTCTGGAGGGCGGGTTCCACATCTGCACCACCTGGCTCATTGAGGCGTACCTGGCTGTTGGCCGGCTGGACGACGCGCTCGAGCTGTTCAACCAGCTCGTGGCGCTCTTCGGTCCGACCGGGCTGCTTCCCGAGGAGTTCGACCCGGGCACCGAGACCCACTTGGGAAACCACCCGCAAGCATATTCGCACTTGGGCTTCATCCGCTGCGCGCAACTCCTGGACAGGTACCTCGACTCGGTGGACGAAGAGTAGGCGCGAGGACACCAACCAGCCGGGCCGACCCAACTGACTCGCACTTAGTGTCGTTTTCAGCGCTCAAAACGACACTTACTGCGAGTTAGTTGGGCTAGGTGAGCAGGAGGGCCACGGCGATCATTGCCGGGACGGCCACCACGGTGGTGATCAGGACAGTATCCTTCGCCACGGTGATTCCCGTGTTGTAGCGGCTCGCGGCCACGAACACGTTCTGGGCAGTGGGCAGGGCGGCCGTGACCACCACCGCGAACAAGGCGTGCGCCTCAAGGCCGAGCGCGAAGCGGGCAAACAGGTAGGCCATCGTGGGGTGGACAAAGAGCTTGAAGCCGCTGGCCAGGAGCGCATCCGTCCGGCGCCCCGTGTCTTTTTGCAGCGGCCGGGAGCCGTTCAGGCTCATCCCGAATGCCATGAGCATCGCGGGAATGGCGGCTCCACCGATCAAATGGATCGGGTCCATGATGAGCGAGGGCACTTGCCAGCCCGTTCCGGCCACCACCAAACCGAGGGCCGATCCCACGATCATCGGGTTCCGCACGATCATCAAGACGAACCGCAGGGGAGTGGTGCGGTGGGCGCTGGTGCTGGCATCGAGAGCCATCAGGTACATGGGCGTGAAGAACGCGAGCTGGAAGATCAGCAGCGGTGCCACGTAGCTCGCGTCGCCCAGGACAAACACGGCGATGGGGATGCCGAGGTTCGCGGAGTTGGCCAAGGAAGCGCTCATGGAGGACATCAGCGATTCGGGGAGGGAGCGTTTGAGCCAGAACTTCACGATGACGAAGAACAAGCTGCCGGTAACGACGGCGCCCACCGCCGTGACCAGAAGCGGAGCGGCAAAGATGTCGCGAAGATGGGCCTTGCCGAGGGTTTCAAAGAGCAGCGCGGGACTTGCGACGAAGAAAGTCAGGGCGCTCAGGACCGAACGCGCGTTGTCTCCCAGGATTCCGCGCTTGCCGACGAACATGCCCACCAGAATGATGGCCCACACCACGAAGAACCCGGAAACGACGCCCAGCACTACGGCATCCGGAGGGGGACGGGTGCGGGGCGGCGGGGGTTCACAGTCCCAGCCTAAATCAGCTTTATTCGGCTGTAAGGCCCGACGGCGGCATGTCCCGCCATGTGGACCGCGAAGAAGGGGTCCCCGGGGCAGGGGAGTTAGTTCAGGTTCGCGTTGTTGAGGGCGTGCGGGGGGCGCATGACGCCCGGAGTGATGCCTTCGGCTGGATCACTGCCGAGCTGGACGATCTTGTTGGCCCTGTCCACATGGACAACCTTGGGTTGGTAGCCCTTGGCCTCTTCGGTGGTCATCTCCGCATAGGTGATGAGGATGACGACGTCGCCCACGTGCACCAGGTGCGCTGCGGCACCGTTGATGCCAATGACGCCGGAGCCGCGTTCGCCGGCAATCGTGTAAGTCTCGAGGCGTGCGCCATTGGTCACGTCGACAATGGAGACGAGCTCGCCGGGGAGAATATCCGCAGCATCCAGCAGATCCAGGTCAACCGTCACTGAACCTACATAGTGCAGGTCGGCATGGGTCACCGTGGCGCGGTGGATCTTGGACTTAAACATTGTGCGGTTCATAACGTGACAAGTTTAGCGCGTGGCCGCCCGATTGCCGGGTGATACCTGCCACAGGCTAGGCCTTGGCGGCGGCCTTTCTTGCCTGCCGCCGCTTCAGCGAGCCGTAACCGGCGAGCAGCTTCGGGACAACCAGGTAGACGGCGGTAGGAACGACGACGAGCGTCAGCACGAGGGCGCGCAGCGCGGGGTGCCATGACTCCGTGATCGGAGCGAGGATCGTCATGCCGATCGCGACGAGGGGGAAAATGGCCAGCCACGTGATCACTGCACGCGTGTGCACGGAAGGCAGGTGCACAGGGTGCGCGGAGTGCGGAGCGGGCTCGGCAACCGCCGCAACCGCGGCGCTGTCCGCGGGGGCGGCAACGGGGATCTGGGTGCTCATGGGATTCTCCAACTAATTGGTTGCTTTCGGCGTGAGTTCAGACTAGACCTCACCGCCAAAAACTGCAACTACTTGGTTGGAATCTGTTAAGGTGGACACATGGCATGGGATACCGAGCGGACCAAACGACTCCTCCTTGAGGCAGCGACCGCCGAGTTTTGCCAATTCGGACTAGCCGGCGCCAGGGTGGACCGCATCGCGGCTGCGGCCGGAGTCAACAAGGAACGCATCTACCAGTACTTCGGCAAGAAAGATCTTCTCTTCGACGCGGTGATCGCATCCCAGCTCAGCAAAGTAGTGGACGAAGTCCGCATCGAGGGCGATGGTCCCGAAGCCTTGGCCGATTACGCCGGACGCCTGTTCGACCATCACCACCAAGATGCCACCCTTCCGAGGCTGCTGTTTTGGGAGGGGTTGGAACGGGGGGAATATGTGGTCAACCGTCCGGACCGGGCCGCGAACTGCAGGAACAAGGTTGATGGTGTCATCCGGGCCATCCCGGGGACGTCCAGGGAAGATGCGGCCGATCTGATGCTCACCATCATTGCGTTGTGTGACGCCTGGCCGGTACTGCCGGAACTGGATGGCCTCATGGCCGGTAGCAAGGGGTCAAGCAGGGCGGAGCGGCGCCGCAAGACGATCGTCCAAACCGTCCTCCTCGCCGCACGGGAGCTAGCTACGCCTGCTTGTTGAGCGTTCTGCCGATGATCGCCTGCGTCAGTGCGTCCACTACCTCGGCGTTCGCCAAAGGGTTGCGGATCAAGGTGAAGTCCACGTCACCCACCGGCGGGAGGTCGAAGCGCTTGGTGATCACCGTGAGGTCCTCGGGAACCAGCGACGACGGCATCACCGCGACGCCGATGCCAGCGCGCACCGCTGCCAGGACGCCGGCGATCTGCCGGGTGGAGCAGGTGACCCGCCACGTGCGGCCCATGGCCTCCAGCGCGTCGATAGCCAGTTTCCGGCTGACGCTCGGGGCCGGATAGCAAATCAGCGCCACGGGGCTGGCCGGGTCCAGCGCCGTCTGTTCGACGCCCACCCAGGCGAACTTGTCGTGGCGGACCACGGTGCCGTCCTTCGCCTCGCCCACCCACTTCACGAACACGAGATCCAACTGGCCCGCATTGACGCGTTTGTAGAGCTGGTCGCTCTGGCTGACGGTGAGTTCCAGGTTGATCTGGGGATACAGCTGCCGGAACTCGCGGAGGATCCGGGGCAAGCCCGTGATGGCGAGATCGTCGGCGGTGCCGAACCGCAGCCGGCCACGCATCGCGGAGCCGGAAAAGTACCTGGCTGCGGAATCGTGCGCGGAGAGGATGTTGCGGGCAAAGCCTGCCATCGCATCGCCATTGTCCGTGAGCCGGACATCCCGGGTGTCGCGCGCTACGAGCGCTCGTTTGGCCGCCGTCTCCAGCTTTCTTACGTGCTGGCTGACCGTGGGCTGGGCGAGGCCGAGGCGCTCGGCTGCCTTCGTGAAACTCAAAGTCTCGGCCACGGCCAGGAAGGACCGCAGCTGCACGGGTTCGAACACGGAGCTCCTTGAATAGGTATGTCCACCACTACTCACGCGGGTGTATTGCATTTCGCAATGCTAGTTATACAGCCAATTCACTTCCATAATCACCGCGGCCAACCCTAGCGTTAAAGGCATCCCAGCGAAACGCCTATCCAAGGACTACTTGTGGCACCCCCACCGCCCGCAGCGGCAAACGTCAGCCAGCCCACCATCGATTCGCTCGCCGCAAGCAGCCGAATTCCGCACGCTGCCGACCCGGACACGGTTACCCAGCCGATCGCCGTCGTCAGTGAACGGCTCCCCTGGCGGCACACCTTCATTTCCCTCAAAGTACCCAACTTCCGGATCTTCGCCATGGGCCATTTCGTGGCCGTCATCGCGCTCTGGATGCAGAGGATTGCGCAGGACTGGTTGGTACTCCAGCTCTCCGGATCCGTCACCGCAGTCGGAATAACCGTGGCATTGCAGTTCACGCCGTCGCTGTTCCTGGGCCCATGGGGCGGAATGATGGCGGACCGCTTCGCCAAGCGGCGCATCCTCATCTTGTGCCAAAGCGTCGCGGCCTCCTTGGCGGCCATCCTTGCCGTCTTGGCCCTGAGCCAGCACATCGAGGTGTGGCACGTTTATGTGATCGCCTTTGTCCTGGGCCTGGTGACGGTCCTCGACCAGCCCGCCCGGCAGGTCTTCGTCAACGAGCTTGTGGGACCGAAATACCTCCGCAACGCAATCAGCGTCAACTCCACCACGTTCCAACTGGGCGGACTGATTGGTCCCGCCCTGGCCGGCGTGCTGCTGACCGCAGTGGGCGCGGGGTGGGCTTTCGCCGCGAACGCGGTTGCCTGCTGCTCCACCGTGACCATGCTCCTGATGCTGCGCAAGAACGAACTTTATGTCAGCACGCCTGTGCCAAAACGCAAGGGAATGCTGCAGGAGGGCCTGCGATACGCCCTCAGCAAGCCCACCATCTACTGGCCGTGGCTCATGGCCGGCTTTGTAGCGGTCTTCGCGATGAGCCTGCCTGTGCTTCTCGCCGCCTTTGCGGACAACGTCTACCATGCGGGCGCGGGCGGCTACGGCTTGCTCAACGCCATGGTTGCCCTTGGCGCGCTCGCCGGGGCAATCACCTCCGCCCGCCGCCGGCAATTGCGCCTGCGCTCAGTGGTGCTGTGCGCCGGGATGTATGGCTTGATGCTGTGCCTGGCGGCGTTGGCCCCATCCATGGTGTGGCTGGCCGCTGCGATGGTTCTTTCCGGATTCTGGTGCCTCATGTTCCTGACGGCCGCCAACCAGTTGGTCCAGGTCAGCGCCAATATGAGCATCCGCGGCCGCGTCATGAGCCTCTACATCATGGTGCTCATCGGTGGCCAAGCCATCGGCGGACCCATGATGGGCTGGCTTGCCGAGCACCTGAATCCGCACGCAGCGCTGTTGGTGTCAGGCGGGGTGCCGGCGCTCGCAGCGGCGACAGTCGCCGTCGTGCTCGCCCGGAAGTCCGAGTTGCGGGTCAAAGTGGATGTCCGGGACCGACGGCGGATGGTGCGGATCGTCCCGCAGTCGGCGTAACGCCGAACCCGGCCGGGCCGGGCGCCTGCCAGGCGCCCGGATCAGCCGCATTCCGAGGCTACAAGTCCACTACGCCACAAGGTGCGGATAGTCCGCTGCGCGCCCCTGGAACTGCAGCACGTCCGGGTTGCGGATGATGCCGTCCCGGATTTCGATGGCCCGGGAGATCGTCTCATTGGCGGCCCAGGCCTCGGGGCCCGAAATGACCGTTTCGAGGAACGGCAGGAGCGCTTCGCTGATCTCCCAGCTGGACGAATTCCACAAGTAGGACGGGCTGTGGTCAACCGCGTAGTAGTTGATGTGGTCCCCCACCGTGAACATGGGCTCGGCGAACGTCGTGGTCCGCGCCCAACTGAAACCCATGCCTTCGTCGCAGGAGACGTCGACAATCAAGCTGCCCGGCTGGAACGCGTCCAGGTCCTCGGTCCGCAGGTACGTCAGCGGCGAGTTCGGGTCCTGCAGCGTGCAGTTGACCACGATGTCGCTCGCGGCGAGGAACGGTGCCAGTGGCAGGCGGCCACGGTCGGTGATGACCTCGCTCAGGAAAGGGGCGTTCTGGTCGTGATCGAACTGCACTATGCGCACCGAGTGGATGGGGGAACCGACCGCAGCAACGCCGCGGTTGGTCAGCACCTGGACGTCGTGGATGCCGTGGGCGTTCAGGGCGGTGACCGCGCCACGCGCCGTGGCGCCGAAACCAATCACGACGGCGCTCAGCCGCCTCCCGTAGTCACCCGTCGAACCCGTCAGGGCAAGTGCATGGATGACGGAACAGTAGCCCGCAAGTTCGTTGTTCTTATGGAAAACGTGGAGTCCGAAGCCGCCGTCGCTCGCCCAGTGGTTCATCGCCTCGAAGGCGATCAGGGTCAGCTTTTTGTCGATCGCGAGCTGGGTGATGGCCCGGTCCTGCACGCAGTGCGGCCAACCCCAGAGGACCTGGCCGTCCCGGAGGTCGGCGAGGTCTTCCGGTTGCGGTTTGGGCAGGAGAATAACATCCGAATTCGAAATCAGTTCTTCACGGCTTGCCATGCCACCGACCAGCGGCTCAAGTTGGCTGTCCGAAAAGCCGAAGCGCTCGCCGTACCCGCGCTCGAGCCGGATGTGTTGCCGGAGCTCCGGGGCAATGCGCTCCAGATGCAGGGGATGGACAGGCAGCCGGCGCTCGTCCGGCTTCCGCGATGACGAGAGGATGCCGAGGGTCATGGCGCCTGTATGGCCGCTCACTTTTTGTTGCCGGTTGCCGGCTTGGCCACGGTGGTGGCGGAGGACTCAGAAGCCCTCTTGTCCGCGCGCTTTTCTTTGATGGATTTGCCGGATTTTTTCGATGCAGCTTGGCGAGGTGATTTGTCAGCCATGATCGCTCCCTTAGAGCAGAGCCGAAATGGCTCCTAGCTCCTGACGATACACCCAGGGAGTTGGGCACCTTGTATCCGGGCAGAGATGGAGCGGGCGACGGGAATCGAACCCGCGTATCGAGCTTGGGAAGCTAGCGCTCTACCATTGAGCTACGCCCGCAATGCTCCGCGCATCAGCCGGAGCAGATCCCAGCTTAGCGCAGATGCCATGGTGATCCAGACACAGACTCACCGGTATCACGGTCCCATCAAATTCCCTGCGGAGCTCGTAAAGATTCGATTACGGCTCGACGCGGGTGTGTTGCGGTGCGCCGCGCCTGACTATTCTGTAGCAGTTAGCTGCTGTGTCATGGGGAACCCGGCTATGTCTATGAGCCGTACGCCGAAAGAGGATTCCGTGGCATTTGCAGAGCATGAAGTACTCATTGGTCGCGACGCCATGACCGTTTACCAATTTCTGGTGGACGGCCTGAACAACCCCCTGTGGCGCAGCGGAATCCGCAGCATTTCCCTTCGCTCGGGGCACGCTGGCGAAAAAGGCGCCGTCTACCAGCAGACCCTGTCGGGTCCGGGAGGGCGGCCGATCGCGGCTGACTTCCAGATCACCGAGGCCAGGCCAGGCGCTGAAGTGCGGTTCGCCGTCGTCGCCGGCCCCGCGCGGCCCACCGGCGGCTATTACCTCAGCACCGAGGGCCCCAATACCCGCCTGCGGTTCGCCCTGGAGTACCACCCCAAGGGCCTGCAGAAACTGATGAACACCATGATCCAGAAGACCATGGAAGGTGAAGTGGTCCAGCTGGAGCAGCTCAAATCGGTCATCGAGGAGCAAACCCCGGAGGCATGAGCGTTACTGCGCCAGCTTCAGTCCGCCCAAACCGCTTATCGGGGTGCTCGGCGTCGTGAGGCGTCCACCGGTCAGGTCCCAGTATTCGATCGTTCCGTTGCTCAGCAGGCCTGCGACTCCCGTGGAGTTGAGGCCGGTGACGCCCTTGAGCGAGCGCAATCCGGAGTAGTCCGTCCATCCGGTTCCCACGACCAGCCGGGCCTCTGCCTTGGGCGTGGTGAGTCCCGAACCCCGGTAGAGGCGCAGGTTCCCGTTTGCTTCCACGGCCAGCAGGTCCTGGAAGCCGTCGGCGTCGTAATCCACCATGCTGAGCCGGATCGCACTGACGCCCGAGCCCACCTGGGTCCGTCCGACCAGCGCGGTGAGTCCCAGGTTCCGGTACAGGTAGAGAGCACCGGTGGAATCGGTGGCGAGGATCTGCGGGAGCCTGTTGTTCCCGCACCAGGTGCCCACCGCCATGGTCATCGTCTGCCAGCCCGATGAGCCCAACGTCACGGGTGCCTTGAATCCTCCGCTGACCACCCCGGGGTACAGCAGGAGCCTGCCGTCCAGCATTTGGACGATGACGTCGATCACGCCGTCGCGGTCCCAATCCGTGGTCATCACTTCTTTCGCCCCGGCGAAACCGGAGCCGACCGTCCGGGCAGGGCCGAAGGTGCCGTTGCCGAGTGCCGGGTAGTCCCTCAGGTTTCCGGAGGGGTCGACGGCGACCAGGTCGCCGGTGCTGCGGATGGCTGCCGCACTGAGGTCCAGGGTGGGCGGCTGGTGCTTCGCGATGGGGTCGCAGACGCTCGGTGGCGGAAGCTGGGGAGGGGCTGTGCCCGCGCCGGGGCTGTTGACGGTTCCGGCGGGGAGGGTCGTATAGCCGAAGAGATTGACCACGCCCCACATCGTGTAGCTATTGGGGGTGGTCTGGTAGTTGCCGTCCGTGAAAGTGATTCCGACGCCGATCACGTTGAATCGGGGGTCGCGAAGCAGAGCATCGTGGGCGGGTGAGCTCTTCCACCATTCGACAAGCTGGGCTGCATCCCGGTCCCAGCGGACAGCGATGATCTCGCCCGCACCGTTGTTGGGGTTCAAGGCCCTGGGATCGGTCCAGAAGTTGGGGCGGTGCTCGATCACTTGGCGGCTGGCGATGTTGTTGGACCAGTCCTGCGACAGCGTGGACACCGTGGGGTTGTATTTCACCGGGTTCAAGCCAAGCGACGTCCGGTAGGCATTGATGGCGTTGAAGACGGCCAGCACCTGTGCCGAATTGTCGTCGTTGACCAACGCGTGCGGCGAAACCAGCGGGACGGCCGCGGGGGAGGACTTCGCCTGGGTTTGGGTCGGATCCGGGACATTCCCGGCCGGGCTTCCGGGAAGCGGGTCGGGGCCGGATGCCGGTGGGATGGAGGGGATCGGGGGCGGCCCGTCCACTGCCTGGGGCGACGTGCCGTTGCCCGGGGCGACGGCGGGGTTTGCCTGCGCGGGCGTCGTCGCCGTTTCGACGGCGTGCGTGCTGCCCCAACCCACGGGGGCGGCTGGAGCCGGGGCGGCTGCGGCTGCCGGGGTCGGGATGGTGGGCGCGGTGGCCGTTGGTGACGCCGGCGAAGGTGCGGCCTGCGGCAGGCCGGATCCCGACGGCGGTGCAGACGCCGTCGTCGTACTTTCAGTACCGGCGGCGGTGCCTGGGGTGGAAGGCGCGGCTGCGGCGGACGTTCCGGCGAGCTGCGCCGGAAGGGCGATTGGTCCGGAGGCAGGGGCCATCACCGTGACAAGGCAGGCCACCAGTACGGCAACGGGCACCGCAATTCGTCTCAATGTTTCCCCAGATTCGCGTCGTGCCACCGTCCCCAAACGCAACAGCGGTAACGGTAGTCTATGTGGTGCACTATAGTCCCATGCGCCACTCCGGCACCACGGGGTACGCGGCGCATACGGTACTTTTGATCCTGTGCTGATCTCTGACCGCGACATACGTGCCGAAATCGACTCCCGACGTATCGTCCTGGAGCCCTACGACCCCGCAATGGTTCAGCCGTCCTCGGTGGACGTCAGGATTGACCGCTTCTTCCGGCTGTTCGACAACCACAAATACGCGCACATCGACCCCTCCGAGGAACAGCCTGAGCTGACCCGCCTGGTGGAGGTCGAGGGCGACGAGCCTTTCATCCTGCACCCGGGCGAGTTCGTGCTCGGTTCGACTTACGAGACCGTGAGCCTGCCGGACGACGTCGCCGCCCGGCTTGAAGGAAAGTCTTCGCTGGGACGCCTCGGTCTGCTGACGCACTCCACGGCCGGCTTCATCGATCCCGGTTTCTCGGGCCATGTGACGTTGGAACTGTCCAATGTGGCTACCCTGCCCATCAAGCTGTGGCCCGGCATGAAGATCGGCCAGTTGTGCTTCTTCCGGCTCTCGTCGGCCGCCGAGCATCCCTATGGTTCCGGCGGTTACGGCAACCGTTACCAAGGCCAGCGCGGCCCTACCGCGAGCCGCAGCCACCTGAACTTCCACCGGACGTCTGTTTAGCGCATCGAGAGGTGAGGTCTCGCCCCTTTGATGCAGCGAAATGGCCGAGATCTCACGTCTCGCTGACCCAAGCTGCGCGGGCAAGGGCGTCTCGCACGCGGGTTACGACTCCGTCGAACCCCCCGGCGTTCACGTGCCGTGCCGTAATTGTCACCGAAGTCCAGCCGATCGCGGCGATGGATTCGTCGCGGCGAATGTCAGATTCCTTCTGAGTGGCTGTCAGGTAGTGACTACCGTCGTAGTTGACGGCCACTTTATGCCTGGGGAAGGCCAAGTCCGGCCACGCCAACTCCCATCCGCTTGAATCCTGGACAACAAATCGCAAGACAGGTTCCGGCAATCCCTGCCGGCCGATGGCAAGGCGGAGCTTGGTTTCCGGTACGGATTCGGCTCCAACCCTCGCGAGTTCCAGTGCCAACCGGGCATTCTTGCGTCCGCGGATCCCCGGGTTTCCCTCCACTTGCGAACGCAAATCCTCAAGGGAACAAAGCGCGGCGCGGTTGTGGCCGAAACTGGGGGACTGGCTGCAGATGAAATGGTCGGCCGCGGCGACGAGATCGTCGAGGGGCAACAACGGAGCCAAATCAAGCCAGGTTCAGGCAGGGCTCGTGATGGGAATGCCATCGAGGGTTCGACGGTCCGCGGCACCCAAAGATACCCGGCGCCCGGCAACCCCCTTGCGAACCGGCCGGTTCCCGCCGTCCCACCGCAGCAAATGCACCAACGGCTGGCGTTCGAGATCACGGGGGAGGTGACAGCGCCACAGGATTGCCGCCGTCGGGCCGCAACACACGGTCCCGGGCGAGATGCCCGTCAACAACCGTGCCGTATGGGAAAGCTCCTGGACGGCACCCCAAGGAACGCGGACTCCACGGCTGGCCACGCGAAGGTCCTTGTTCCATGCCCGGCTCTCCGAAACCCCGGCAGCGCGCTGTTCGGAGAGCGTGAACGAGCGGCCCCTGACGGTTTCAGGAAGAGGTCCGGGACTGCGCATGCACCAATTCGTGGCACAGAACAGGGCCTGCCAACCGGTTATCCACAGTGGGGGGAGTAGTGAAGGCCCGCCTACAGATCGAGACGTGAGATCTCGCCTCTTTGAACCCTCGAGAAGGCCGGGATCTCACGCCTCGAGGGACGCAATAGGCTCCGACGCTTTCGATTTGCGGGGAGACTTGCGGAAGACTTTGACCATAGGCTCCACGAAGCGGGCTGCGAGCGGACCGAAGATGGCCATGAGCAGCACATACGCGGTGGCGAGGGCGGCAAGCTCGTGCGGTACGACTCCCGAGGCTACGGCCAGGCCCGCAATGACAATGGAGAACTCGCCGCGGGCGATCAGGGCGGCCCCGGCGCGGAAACGCCCAGGAACGGCGATCCCTGCACGCTTTGCCGCCCAGAATCCGGTCAGCACCTTGGTAAGGGCTGTTGCGAGGGCGAGAAGCAGCGCCCAGCCCAGCACTGGCGGGATCTTGGATGGGTCCGTGTTGAGGCCGAAGGCTACGAAGAAGATAGCCGCGAAGAGATCCCGCAACGGTTCAAGGATGCGCGTCGCGTTGTGGGCGGTTGCCCCCGAAATGGCGATGCCCAGCATGAACGCCCCCACGGCCGCGGAGACCTGGAGTGCGGACGCGATGCCGGCCACCAGAAGTGCGGCCCCGAGGAGATTGAGCAGGAAGACCTCGGAGTTTTCGCTGTGCACGGCTTGGGATACCCGATGGCCGTGTTTGAGGGCCACCACCAGTACGAGGGTGACGACGGCCAACGCTATGCCCACCGTCTGGAGCCCGCCCAGGAAGCCCACGCCCGCGAGGATCGCCGTCAGGATCGGAAGGTAGATGGCCATGGTCAGGTCTTCGAACACCAGGATGGCAAGCACCACGGGCGTCTCTCTGTTACCGATCCGGCCGAGGTCAGTGATCACCTTCGCCGCGATCCCGGAGGAAGAAATGTAGGTGACGCCGCCCATGACGATCGCGCCCACCAGCCCCCAGCCGAGCCACACCGCTATGCCCGCACCCGGAAGGAAGTTCAACACCAGGTCCAGTACACCGGCTTGCCAGGAGCGCCGCAGCCCGGTGACGAGCTCCGCGGCCGTATATTCCAAGCCGAGCATGAGCAGCAGGAGGATGACGCCGATTTCGCCGGAAAGGTGGGCGAACTCCTGCATGCCGTCGAGCTTGACCAGTCCACCTGCCCCGAACGCGAGTCCCCCCACCAGATAGAGCGGAATGGGGGACATGCCGATCCTGCCGGCCAAGCGTGCCAAGAGGCCGAGGCAGAAAACGACTGCGCCCAGCTCAATGAGGGTCAGGGCCAGGGGGTCCATAAAGGTCAGCCGTTGCGCAGAATGGCAGCCGCAGAGTCAAGACCTTCCTGCGTACCGACAGCCACCAGCAGATCACCCGTGTGAAGGACGACGTCGGGAGCCGGTGAGGGAACCACTTCGCCTTCGCGCATGATTGCCACGATCGAGACACCACTGCGGGTGCGGATCTGGGCTTTGCCCATGGGCTGGTTGTTGAAAGGGGAGTCAGCGGTGATGGAGAACTGCCGCGTGACAATGCCGGGGATTTCCTTGTGGGCTTCGGCCAGGCGCATGGCGATGTGCTGTCCGCCCAGAAGGTTGCCCAGGGCGGCGGCTTCGTCTGCGGTCAACGGGATGGATGCCTGGCAGGTATCGGGATCGTCCCATGTGGAGACGAAAAGCTCGGTCTCACCCTCCCGCATCTCGACGACACCGATGCGGCGTCCCGAGGCCGTGATGAAATCCTTGCGGACCCCGAGGCCTGGAAGTTCTGTCTCATCCACGTTCATAAGTCCACCCTAGCCCTCTTGAAGGGGCGGCGGAATGACGCCGCTCGAGCCCTTCGCGCAAAGCGGTCCGCGCCGTTCTACGGGGCAAAAGCCAGGCCGCGCGCGGCGTCGTCGTAGTATTCGCGGTTCGCCAATCCGGCGGCTGCTGCCTCGTCCAGGACCACCACGGCGTCGGCATGCCATTGCAGGATCGAACCCGGGCACGACGCCGTCAGCGGCCCCTCGACGGCGGCAGCGACCGCAGCGGACTTCGCGGCACCCGTGGCGATGAGCACCAGCCGGCGCGCCTCCAGCACGGTCCCCAATCCCTGGGTGATGCAGTGGGTCGGGACGTCGCCGTGATGACCGAAGAACCGGGCGTTGTCCTGCCTCGTGCGGGCCGTCAGCCGCTTCAACCGGGTCCGGGAAGACAAGGAGGACCCGGGCTCATTGAAGCCGACGTGGCCGTTGGCGCCGATGCCGAGAATCTGCACATCAACGCCCCCGGCATGGCGGATCGCGGCGTCGTAGGCGGCAGCTCCGGTTTCGAGCTCGGCCTGCGTGGCGCCGGTGCCGTCAGGGACATTCAGCCCGGCCAGTGGAAGCCCGATCACCTCGCAGACCTCGCGGACGAGGACCTGGCGGTAGGACTGGACATGTCCAGTCGGAAGGCCCACATATTCGTCCAAGGCGAATCCCTTGGCGGCCGAGAAATCCACCCGGCCCGCAGCGGCCGCAGCCGCGAGTTCCGCGTACAGCCCGAGCGGGGACGAGCCGGTGGCCAATCCCAGTACTGGTCCTCTGCCCGCGGGGAGTCCTGCGAGGACGGCCTGGGCAGCGGCCGAAGCGGCCGATTCCGGGGTGGGCGCGACAATGACTTCCATGGCAGCTTTCTGTCGATGGGTTGGGCGGGCTGCAGTCAGGCCTTGGTGCTGCCGTTAAGCAGCGCCGTCAGGGCCTGGGACACCGTGAGTGACGCACCATAGGTGACGATGTCCGCCCCGCCGCGCGGCCAGCCGCACTCGACGGCGATCACCGCGTGCCCTTCCGCCCTCAAGCGGGCAAAGACGGTCCACAGCGGGTGTTCGGCATCCAGGCCGCGCCCGACGACGGCGACCCTCGCGCCGTCGGGAACTTCGCCTTCTCGGACCACTTCCGACGTTGTGGCGGCAGGGCCCCACGGCACGCGACCGACCGCGAAGTTGGACCCGGTCTCAACCTGCACGATCGCCACGGGTTCCGCCCGTGCAAGCCACCTTTGAGCGGCTTCGGAGACCTCGAAGGCCTCGGCGATGCGTTCGCCGTCGAGCGCGTTCGCATCGCCGGGAACGCCGGAGCGTTGCGGCTCGCCCCGCAGCCCCAGCTGGCCCCTGACGGCGGCCTCCTGGATTTCAGCAGCGCCGGCAGCGGGGAAACGCGCGGACAGTGCTGCCGTGCGGGCAACGGCGTCCGCGAGGCGTTCCATGGGCAAGCGCCCCCCTTCCACGGCATCGGAGATCGCGGTGAGTGTTTGTTCGAAGAGGGCCGGTCCCGTTTCGGAACCAAGGCACAACAGGTCTGCCCCGGCCATGAGTGCACGGACGGCTGCTTCCGGAATGCCGGTCTGGGCGGACGCGCCGGCCATGTCCAAAGCATCGGTGATGATGAGGCCGTCGAACCCCATGTCACGGCGCAGCAGGTCCTGCAGGATGCGCGAGGAGAAGGTCGCCGGGTGGTCCGGGTCCAGGGCTTCGACCAGGATGTGGCTGGTCATGACCGTGGCTCCGCGAGCCGCCACGAGCGCCCGGAAGGGGACCAGTTCGCGGGCATCCAGGGTGGCGGCGTCGGCGGTGACCCGGGGGAGCGCCAGGTGGGAGTCCGTGGTGGTATCGCCGTGGCCCGGGAAGTGCTTGGCGCAGGATGCCACGCCCGCGTCTTCGAGGCCACGGATCCAGGCGGCAGTATGCCGGGCCACCAAGTCCGGTTCGGCCCCGAAGCTGCGCACGCCGATCACGGGATTATCCGGAGCGGAATTGACATCGGCATCCGGGGCCAGGTTCACGTTGATGCCCAGGCCTGCCAGTTCGTGGCCGATGGCGCTGGCGCTCGCGGCGGTCAGTTCGACGTCGTCGAGGCGCCCGAGCACGGCGTTCCCGGGCTGCGTGGATCCCGTGAGGTAGTGCAGCCTCGTGACGTCGCCGCCCTCTTCATCGACGGCGATGAGCGTGTTCGGGGAATGTGCCCGCAGCCCGGCGCACAGTTCGCGCAACTGGACGGGGGACGCCACGTTGGTGCCGTAGAGGCACACAGCCGCGAGCCCGGCGTCGTACGCTTCAAGAATCCAGACGGGGACCGCGATGCCGGTGAATCCGGGCATGAGGGTTCCTGCCGCGAGGCGGCGCAGGTGGTCGCGGGCGGGCCTGGTGGCAAAGGACTGGGTAGCAGGGGACTGAATCGTGTCCATGTCCGGCTCCTTCGAAGGGATGCGTGGCTGGTTAGTCGGGGCTGGAAACGGCGCAGGCGGCACTCAGGCCACACCAAGCTGGTTCCAGAGGACCATCACGGCGGCGCCGCGCAGGACAATGTCCTGTGCGTCTGCCGCGAGACGGACGGACACCGGTGAGGGGTCCTGGTGCAGGAGCCGCTCAAGCAAGGTCTGCTGGACGGCGTTGAGAAGGGGGCCTTCCAAAAGCTCCCGGGGTCCGCTGAGGACCACTTCGCCCAAATCGAGGGCGCCAACCACGGGGGCGAGGGCGATGGCGAGCCGCTCGCCTGCTTCCCGGAGTACGACGTCGGCCGCGGCCTCCGGTTCGGAGCTCGCCGCAGCTTCGGCGAGGGCCCGTTCGAGGCTGGGGACGGACATCCAGGTTTCGAGGCAACCAGTCTTACCGCATTTGCAGATGGTTCCACCGTCGGTGCCGACCGTGACGTGGCCGATTTCGCCCGCCGCGGAGTGGGCGCCCCTGGTGCGTCTACCGCCCACGATGAGGCCTGAACCGACACCGCGCCCGATTTTCACGAGAACCATGTCGTCACTGCCGCCGCCGAAGGTGTAGTCCGCGTGGACTGCCGCGTCGGCGTCGTTGGAAACGAGGGTCGGCAGGCCGGTGCGCTCCTGGAGGAGGTCGCGCAGGGCGACGTCCTTCCATCCGAAGTTGGGGGCCGTGGTGACCACACCGTCGGCGTTGACGATGCCGGGGGTCCCGACGCCGATCCCGAGCAACGTGGCAGTGGCCCGCGCTTTTGCCTCGGACGCCAGTGCGAGGACCTGGTTGACTACGTCTTGTCCGGTTTCGTCCGAGAGGGTGCGTTCCGCACGGTCGAGGATGTTGCCGTCAAGGTCGAGGACAGCGGCGCGCAGCACGGAATTTTCGGCGAGATCCATGCCGATGACTTGGAGGCCCTGGCGGTTGATGTCCACCAGAATGGCCGGCTTGCCGGGGCGGACTTCATCGGAGTGCCCCAGTTCCACCACATGGCCGCGTTCCAGGAGGTCCGAGACGAGGTCCGATACCGTCACGCGGGTCAGGCCCAGGGTCCGGGAGAGATCCGCGCGGCTCATTGCCCCGGCCGAGTGGAGGGTCTGGCGCACCAGGGAGAGGTTGTGGGCGCGCCCGTCGGAAGGCAGGGTTGCCGCACTGGTCCGATCTGTGCGCTGGCGGTCGCGAAGGGCTTCCATGGGAGTTAGTAAACTCTACTAACAATCAAAGATCAAGGGTTTTTTGCAGATTGTGTGGAATCAAGCACCGTCTGTCAGCTCAGCGGAACCGTGGCGATTTCCGTCTTGCTGGGTGATTTTACGGGCAGGATCACCAACAAGCCGGCCAGGAGCACCACCATGATGCCGAGGATTCCCCAGCGTTGGGCCCCGCCCGAGGCCACCAGGGGCGTCGCCACGGTGATGCACAGGGTGAACAGTGCCGGCGCCAGGAAGCTCACCGCCCGGCCGGTGGTGGCGTAGAGCCCGAACAGTTCGCCGGATTCGCCGTCCGGCGCCAGCCTTGCGAGATAAGCCCGGGAGGACGCCTGGGCTGGTCCGACGAACAGGCAGAGGAACAGCCCGAATACCCAGAACGTGGTGCTGCCTGCCCAAGGGGCTCCGAAGAACACGTAGTCGCCGTTGCCAAGCACCAGGATCACGGTGCCGGCTGCCAGGAGTCCGATGAGGGAAATGACGATGACGGACTTGGGCCCGATCCTGTCGTCCAGGAATCCGCCGATCATGGCGCCAACGGCTGCCACCACGTTGCCGAAAATCGCGAAGAAAATGACTTGTTTGAGCTCGAATCCAAAGGTTCCCGCAGCAATGACACCGCCGAAGGTGAAGACCGCCGCCAGGCCGTCGCGGAAGATGGCGCTCGCGAGCAGGAAGTAGATGGTGTGCGGGCTGGTCCGGTAGATGGCCCTGATCCGGCGGACCAGCAAACTGTAGGATGCGAGGAATCCGAGCCGGGATTCCGGTTTCCTGACGGAGAGCTCCGGCACAGCGAAGAGCACAGGCAGCGCGAAGATGAAGAACCAGAGCGCGGAGAAGACGGCAACGAGCCTGATATTCAGGCTGTCCTGGGTGGATGCCCCGAACCACTCGAAAGACGGTTGGACGAAAAGCTGCAGCACCACGAGCAGCGCGACAATGCCGCCCAGGTACCCCATTCCCCAGCCGAAGCCACTCACTTTGCCGATGTTGGCAGGAGTGGAGATCTGGGCCAGCATGGCGTTGTAATTGACGCCCGCGAACTCGAAAAAGATATTGCCGAGCGCAACCAGCGAGACCCCCAAGAGCAGGAACTCGGGTTTGGGGAAGACGAAGAAGCATGAGCCAGTGAGCACGGCCACAATGGCTGTGTTGACGCCGAGCCACAGTTTCCTGCGCCCACCGGAGTCGGAACGTTGACCGGTGACGGGTGCCAGGAGCGCAATCGCGACGCCGGCAATCGCCAACGCGGCACCCAAGGTGGCTGACGCGGAGTCTTCCCCGCCAAAGGCCTTGGACGTCAGGTAGACCGTGAACACGAAGGTAGTCATGACGGCGTTGAACGCAGCGGAACCCCAGTCCCAGGATGCCCAGGCAAGGATCTGGCCCTTGTTGGACAGGACAGGCCCCGAAGCGAGCTCGGATGCCGGGTGCGGGGCTTCAGGCGCAGTTGCCATGTTCATGGTTGATAAACTACCTGCACCGAACCCAACGTTTGACCGCCTGCTCCAACTTTTGACAATTCATTCCTGACTTTGCGGAGATTCCAGTGATCACAGTTCTTGCCGTGACCTTTGCAGCGGCAACTGTGGCGCCCTGGATCTTCCGGAAACTCCAGCGGAATGCCTTCTATGTCCTCGCGGCGGTTCCGGCCGCCGCGTTTGTCTGGCTGCTCCTGCAGTACGACCGGGTCTATCCGGGAAAAGGCGGGAATCCCACCGGCGGCTTCATCGAAGAAAACCTCCCGTGGATTCCGAACCTCAAGCTTGACTTCGCCTTCCGCATGGACGTCCTGGCATGGGTGATGTCCTTGCTGGTCCTGGGAGTCGGCTCGCTGGTCCTGGTCTATTGCGCTCGGTACTTCAAGAACAAGGACGCCAACCTCGGCGGGTTCGGAGCCCAGCTACTCGCCTTCGCGGGGGCGATGTTCGGCCTGGTGACGGCGGACGACCTCCTGATGATGTTCATCTTCTGGGAACTCACCACCGTCCTGTCCTACCTCCTGATCGGCTACGCGCGAACGCGCCTCGCCGCCCGCCGCTCGGCCTTGCAGGCCCTCATGGTCACCACCGCGGGTGGCCTGGCCATGCTGGTCGGCCTCATCATCCTGGGCCAGGCAGCCGGAACATACCGGATTTCGGCGATCATGACACAGGCGGCCACCCTCATCACGGGACCCGCGCAAAGTGCGGTCGCAGCCGCCGTCGTACTCATCCTGGTAGGTGCGATTACCAAATCGGCGCTGGTCCCTTTCCACTTCTGGCTCCCGGGGGCCATGGCCGCTCCCACCCCGGTGAGCGCCTACCTGCACGCGGCGGCCATGGTCAAGGCCGGCATCTACATCGTGGCCCGCCTGGCGCCGGGGTTCAGCGAAAGCCCCTACTGGTTGCCGCTGGTGCTTGGGCTCGGCCTGGCGACGATGCTGGTGGGCGGCTACCGGGCGCTCCGGCAGACCGACATCAAGCTCATCCTTGCGTACGGCACAGTCAGCCAGCTCGGGTTCCTCATGATGGTGGTGGGCCTCGGCCGGCCCGACGCCGCACTCGCCGGTCTCGCGCTTCTGCTGGCGCACGGGCTCTTCAAGGCTTCCTTGTTCCTGGTGGTGGGCATCATCGACCACCAATCCGGCACACGCGATATCCGCAAACTCTCGGGCGTCTACAAGTCCTCCAGGGCGCTCGCCATCGTGGCGGGGATCGCCGCCGCATCCATGGCCGGCATACCTCCGCTGGCAGGTTTCGTGGCCAAGGAATCCGTGTTGGAAACGTTCGTCCATTACGGCACGGGTCACTCCGGCGCGGGCGCTGCGCCGGAACCGTGGGGGCTGGTCCTGCTCGGCGGCTTGGTGCTGGGGTCCATCCTCACGTTCGCCTACAGCGCCCGCTTCATGTGGGGTGCATTCGCCACCAAGCAGGGCGTCGACCGGACGCCCTTCAAGGCCGTCCAGCCATCGTTCCTCGCGGCGCCCGCCATCCTGAGTTTCCTCACCATCGTGTACGGCCTGTGGCCGGATCCCGTTGACGGGTGGATCCAGCCGTACGCCGCGCTTTTTGCAGCGCCCGACGCCGGAACCGGCGCTCCCAGCGCCAACCACCTCGCGCTGTGGCACGGCCTGACTCCCGCCTTGGGGCTGACCGCCCTGACGTTCGCGGCCGGCGTCGTCATGTTCCATGCCCGCAACCTCGTCTCCCGGGCGCAAAGCCGAGTCCCGGACTGGGTGGACGGCGATCGCGCCTACCAGCGCACCGTCGGGGCCCTGGACGACGTCGCCGTATGGGTCACCGGCCGCACGCAGCGCGGTTCCCTCTACTTCTACTTGGCGGTCATCCTCACCGTGGCTTTCGCCGTCCCGCTCACGGCGCTCATCGTGGCCAACAAGCCGCTCCCGGGCGGTGTGTTCTTGATCGACCCGAATTCTCCGCTCCAGCTCATTGCCGCGGCAGGAATCGTCGTTGGCGCGCTGGCCGCGGTTCGTGCCAACAAGCGCTTCCTCGCTGTGCTGATGGTCTCCGTCACCGGTTACGGCATAGCCCTGATGTTCGCATTGCAGGGAGCCCCCGACCTCGCCCTGACGCAGATGCTGGTGGAGACCATCATCCTGGTGGCCTTCGTGCTGGCGATGCGCAGCCTCCCTCCGGAACTCCGGGACCGCACTGGCGGCAAATACCGGGTAGTACGCGTCATCATCGGCGTGGCCTTCGCGGTCACCATGATCTTCGTAGCGATCTACGCCATGGGTGCCCGCATTGCCGAGCCTGTGTCCCTCTCCTTCCCGCGGTTGGCCTACGAAGGCGGCGGCGGACTCAACGTGGTCAACGTGACGCTGGTGGACATCCGGGCATGGGACACCTTCGGTGAGATCTCGGTGCTGGCAGTCGCCGCTACCGGCGTCGCGAGCCTGATCTTTGTCCGCAGCAGGGGAGAGCGCCTCGACAAAGCCGCCACGATCCCCGAGGGAACCGTGGGAAGGCGCGCCGCGGCCGGAGGCAGTTCGCGCGACGACGCCTCGCTGGCGCTCGTGCGCAAGTTCGCGGGCTCCCTGACGGACCCTTGGCTCGTGGCCGGCCGAACCCTTGCACCCGAACGGCGTTCCATCATCTTCGAAGTGGTCACGCGGCTGATTTTCCACTCGATGATCGTTTTCTCCGTGTACCTCCTGTTGGCGGGACACAATCTTCCCGGAGGCGGCTTCGCCGGCGGACTCACTGCCGGACTCGCCCTGACGATCCGATACCTGGCCGGCGGACGGTTCGAGCTGCGGGAAGCCGCGCCGATCAGCGCAGGCATGCTCTTGGGAACCGGCCTCGCGACGGCGGCCACCGCGGGATTCGTCCCGCTGCTTCTGGGCGGCCAGGTGTTCCAAAGCGCCATCATCGAGTTCTGGCTACCGCTGTTCGGCGACATCAAGTTCGTGACCTCCACGATCTTCGACATCGGCGTGTACTTGGTGGTTATAGGCCTGGCCCTGGACGTGCTGCGCAGTTTGGGAGCCGAGATCGACGAACACTTCGAAGAGACCTCCAGCGCAGACGCAGACGCAGGGGATCAAGGGGGCATCGGATCCGCCGCCCCCGTCGCGTCGCCGGCAACCACTGGCGAGTCCGCAGCCACCGCGCCCGGAAAGGGAATCCCATGAGCGTCAATTTGACCTTGTTGATCGTCATGGGAGTGCTCTACGCCTGTGGGATCTATCTGATCCTGGAACGCAGCCTGACCCGTGTTCTCCTGGGGCTCATGCTCCTGGCCAACGCCACCAACCTGCTCATCCTCGCGACGGGTGGCTATGCCGGACTTGCCCCGCTGTTCAGCAAATCGACGGATCCGCGCGACTACAACGATCCCCTGCCGCAAGCCTTGATTCTCACGTCGATCGTGATTTCCTTCGCGGTGACGGCATTCATGCTCGGCATCATCTACCGGACATGGGCGTTGGCACGGCAAGACGACATCCAGGACGACGCCGAAGACCGGCGCGTCGCGAAGACACCCAGCTTTGACGCCGAGGACGACTCGGTGGTTCCCGAGGAAACATCCGAGTTCCCGGTCACGGCAGTCACCGAAGCAGCCAAGGAAGGAGGCCCCCTGTGAACATCGCCAGCCTGGCGCCGCTCGCCGTCGTACTTCCCATCCTCGGTGCCGCACTCACGTTCGCCTTGAACAGGAACCCGCTGGCCCAACGGGTGGTCAGCATCGGTTTGTTGTCCCTTACCTTGCTCCTGGAATGCTTGCTCCTTGCCTCGGTATGGACCACGGGCACCGCATCCGTCACCCTGGGTGGCTGGCAACCGCCCTTTGGCGTGGTGATGGTGGTGGACCAGTTCTCTTCGCTCATGTTGGTGGTCTCGTCCGTCATCAGCCTCGCGGTGCTGATTTACGCCACCGGCCAGGGCATGGCCGACGGCGACCGCGAGGCACCGGTGTCGATCTTCCACCCGACCTACCTGATCCTGGTGGCCGGTGTCTCCAACGCCTTCCTCACGGGTGACCTCTTCAACCTGTACGTGGGCTTCGAGATCCTGTTGACGGCGAGCTACGTGCTCATGACGTTGGGGGGCACCGGTCCGCGCATCCGCGCAGGGGTCACGTACGTGGTGGTTTCCGTCGTGTCCTCGGTGTTGTTCCTGATCGCCATTGCGATGATCTACGGAGCCACTGGAACCATCACGATGGCGGATCTCGCGATCAAGCTGGCCGGACTGGATCCGGGCACCAGGAACCTGCTCCACGTCATGCTGCTCGTGGCCTTCGGGATCAAGGCCGCCGTTTTCCCGCTGTCCTTCTGGTTGCCTGACTCGTATCCGACCGCGCCGGCACCGGTCACCGCCGTGTTCGCTGGCCTGCTCACCAAGGTAGGCGTGTATGCCATGGTCCGGACGGAAACCCTGCTCTTCCCTGGTGACACCTTGAATACCCCGTTGATGGTGGTAGCGCTCCTGACCATGCTGGTGGGCATCCTCGGCGCCATAGCCCAGAGCGACATCAAACGATTACTCTCCTTCACCCTGGTCAGCCACATCGGCTACATGGTGTTTGGGCTTGCCATGTCTTCCGTTGCCGGGCTTGCGGCAGCTGTCTTCTACGTGGCCCACCACATCACGGTCCAAACGAGCCTGTTCCTGGTCACGGGTTTGATCGAACGCCGGGGCGGCAGCTCATCCATGGACAGGCTGGGCGGGCTTGCCAAGCTCTCTCCGCTCCTGGCGCTGCTGTTCTTCATTCCAGCGATGAACCTCGCGGGAATTCCACCCTTCTCCGGGTTCCTGGGGAAGCTTGGACTCCTGCAGGCAGGGATCGCCCTGGGGACACCCTTGTCCATGACTTTGGTGGTGGGGGGAGTGGTCACGAGCCTCTTGACCTTGTTGGCGATCGCCCGCGTCTGGAACCGCGCATTCTGGCGGAAGCCCGAGGACGCTGAGTACCCGGCCCCCGTCCTGAAAGACTCTGCGGCCGTCGGGCTGCTTCCACGGACCATGGTGGGGCCGACCGCCGCGCTGGTGGTCTTTGGCGTGGCCCTGACCGTCTTTGCGGGTCCGCTCTTCCAATTGGCCGGAAACTCTGCGACCCAGATGCTGGACCGTACGGCGTACATCCATTCCGTGCTCGGCGGGAATGCGAAAGTTCCGGACATCGCTGGACCGGATACGTCGATCCCAGCGCAGGGAGGTGGAAAGTGAGCCGCAAGCGGATCTCGTTCCGCACCGAGTTGCCCCTGCTGGTCTGGCTGGTGGTCGTCTGGGGTGCGCTCTGGCGGGACTTCAGCCCCGGCAATCTGGTGTTCGGTGCGCTGATCGCCGTGGTGGTAGCCAGGGTCTTCTACTTGCCCCCTGTGGAGCTCAGCGGGCGTTTCAACGTGCTGCGGGCCATTCCTTTCGTCGTGGTGTTCCTCGGTAAAGTGGTGGCCGCGAGCTTCCAGGTCATGTACCTGGCGGTCTTCCGGGGTCCTTCGGTAACCAACGCGGTGGTTGCTGTTCCCCTGCGCAGCCGTTCCGACCTTATGGTGACGGCCACAGGGCATGTGATTTCGCTGATTCCGGGTTCCTTGGTGGTGGAGGTGGATCGCTCGACGTCCACGCTCTACATCCATGGGCTCAATGTGCGCAACGTTGTGGACACCGCCAAACTGCGCAAGGAAGTCCAGGACACCGAAGCCTCGCTGATCCGGATCATGGGTACCCGGGCCGAAATGGACGCACTCCAGGCCGAAGGCCGGCCTGCAACGAGGGGAGCCGGCTCATGAAGGACATCGTGCTGATCGTCACGGCGGTGATTCTTAGCCTCGCGGCGGCGGGCGCAATCTACAGGATCGCCGTCGGGCCTTCGCTGCTGGACCGGGTGCTCGCCTCGGACGTGCTGCTCGCCATATTGGGCGCAGCGCTGGCCATCGACATGGCCGTCAACAGGCACCTCAACAACCTTGTGCTCCTCGTCGCCCTGACGCTGATCGGGTTCGTTGGCTCGGTGACGGTGGCCCGCTTCGTGGCCGACCGAAGGGGACAAGTCAATGACTCCTAATGCCACCGGAGTTGACGCAGTGATCGATGTGGTCACGGCAGTGCTGCTGATTGTTGGTGCGCTGATGTCATTCGGCGCGGCAATCGGCCTGTTGCGGTTCCCGGACCTGATGAGCCGCATGCACGCAGCCACCAAGCCCCAAGTGCTCGGGTTGTTCCTTGTCTTGGCGGCCATCGGGCTTCAGATGCGCGAATGGTGGGTGTGGCCGATCCTGGCCGTCGCCTGGATCTTCCAACTGCTGACCGTGCCCGTGTCCGCACACATGGTGGGCCGCGCAGGCTACCGGACCAAACACCTCCACCCCGAGCTGCTGAGCATAGACGAACTCGAGGCTGTGGTGGTGCGGGCAGCCGGTCAACGGGCAGCGGAGAAAGCCCAGGAAGCGGCTTCGGAAATGCGCCCCACCGGGAGCACGCGCGACGACGGGAGGAGTGCCCGGGAGAGCGGCAACGCCCGCGACGCCCGGGATAGCGGGAGCGCGGGCGCTAACGACGGGCCGTCCGCTTAGACGACGTCCTGTGTCTTTTCGAAGTGCGAGATGGCGCGCTTCGTACCCCGCCCCGCTACAACCTGGATGACGGCGCTCACAGCGGCGGAAATCAGGGCGAAGGTCAGGGCGGAACGCAGGCTCGCTTCCATGTCGTCGTTGCCCTTGGGTGGCTTGTTGCCTGTGGTTTTTTCCCACAGGGCGTTGACGAGCTTGGTGCCGGCAAAGCCTGCGCCGATGCTTACTCCGGTACCGAGCAGTTTGAAGAAGAAGTTCATTCCGGGACTCCTTGCGGGAGGAAACAGGACCGTCCCCAGCCTAACCCCACTTCAGGGCAGTTCCGGAGCATCGGATGGCGGCTGGTGCCTCAGCCGGAAGAACTCCTGCAGGGCCCCCGGCTTTGGACGCACGGGAACGATGTCCCGGCTCTCCCCCAGCACCGCTTCCATCGTGCCGAGGGCGAGGAGCTCATCCAGCAGCGCCAAGGTGGGCGGCATGAGCTTGAGCGTTCCGGCGGCTTCGGCATCAAGGATTGCGCGGACCGGCATCCACAGGGAGGATGACGCTTCCGTGGTCTGGTGCCTTGGCTCGGCACCGGAAACCGGGCAGGCAAGGTAGAAGTAGGTGTCGAAGCGCTTGGGCTGGTCTGCCGGGGTGACCCAGTTGGCCCACGGACGGAGGGTGGCGGCGTCGAGCTTCACCCCGGCCTCTTCGAAAACCTCGCGCTGTGCGGCCGCCAGTACGCGGCCGGCGTTGAAGCGGGCGGAAGAGGGCTCGACGGCGATGCTGCTCCGGTGCCACGCGGCAGCGTGCCGCTCCACGACGTCGTCCGCGAAGTCCCAGCCGGAGCTGTCCGATTGGTCCACCCGCCCGCCGGGGAAAACGACCATTCCCGCGGCAAAGTCCATCGTGGTCACCCGGTGCTGGACGAACACTTCCAAAGCGCGCGCCGCATCTTGAAAGCCCTCCGGAACCGCGGCGTCGCGGACCAGGATCACGCTCGCGGCGAGTCTCGGTTCGGCCGTGCTGTTCGCTTCGTCAATCCCTGCCAAGACCGCTCCTTTGCCTGCGCTTCTGCGTCACATTCTGCTGGATCATTCTCCCAGTTTCCGCGGCAGCCCGCGTCATTCCGGGCAGGACTGCGCCCAACCCGCGAGTGATCCAGCAGAATCCGCCGATTCGCGTTCCGGCACAGCGCCCGCAACCCCGTCAAGGTGTAAACTGAACCACGCCCAAAAGGGCGGATTGATAACGACAGGGGAGCGCCGCCGTCGGGCTCGCAGCAATGCGGCACGGAGGACGGGCGCTGAGAGTGCGGACAGCCGCAGACCCTCGAACCTGATCCGGCTAGTACCGGCGCAAGGGAGTCGAGTTCTCATAGTGTCCGGAACCGGCGCGGCGGAAGCCGCCCGCAGGAAACCGGAAACACTTTCCCCTCCTGTTCCTCAGGAGGACAAAATGACTGGTATTTCTGCAAAGCGGGGCCTCACCAAGCCTGCCTACAATTGGCGCGTCGTGGACATTGTCGTGGCGGCGCTGATCTCCATCGCCGGTGGCGTGATCTTCTGGGCATGGGACCAGATGGCTCTGGTTGCCACGCCTATGTCCGCCGGCTACCCGCCCCTGAGCGGCCTGATCGCCGGCGGGTGGATGATTCCGGCAGTCTTGGGCATGCTCATCGTGCGCAAGCCCGGTGCTGCGATTTTCTGCGAGACGGTGGCTGCCACCAGTGAGCTCATCATGGGTTCGCAGTACGGCACCACGGTGCTGATCTCGGGCCTGCTCCAGGGCCTCGGCGCGGAACTCATCTTCCTGGCCTTCATGTACAAGAAGTTCAACCTGCCGGTGTCACTGCTGGCCGGTGCCGGCGCGGGCCTGTTCTGCGGCCTCAACGATTCCTTCCTGCCGTGGGGCTGGAACATCGCCTACGAACCCGTCGACAAGCTCGCGTACATCGTGTTCTGCACCATTTCCGGTGCCGTTATTGCCGGAGCTTTGTCCTGGGTTGCGACACGCGGCCTGGCCAAGACGGGTGTCCTGAGCGCGTTCGCGTCCCGCAAGGCCGCTTCGGAGCCCGTCTTTTCCTGATGCCCAGTCCTGATTCCGGCACCCCTGCTGCGGTGCGACCCGCCGCCATTTCCGCCCAAGGCTGGGGCTGGCGGCACGCCGGCCGCACCACGCAGGCCATCCATGCCCTCGACCTGGACATCCGCCCGGGCGAGCGCGTGCTCCTGCTCGGCCCCTCGGGCGCGGGCAAGTCGACGCTCCTGCATGCACTGGCCGGTGTGCTGGGCGAGGAAGGGGACGACGCCGACGAGACCGGCTCGTTGCTGGTGGACGGCGTGTCGCCGAAGGCCCAGCGGGGCCGTGCCGGACTCATGCAGCAGGACCCGGAAACCCAGGTGGTGCTTTCCCGGTTGGGCGACGACGTCGCGTTCGGTGCCGAGAACCTCTGCGTGCCGCGGGAAGAGATCTGGAAGCGCGTCGGTGAAGCGCTCGACGACGTCGGGCTGCGGAATAGCGCGAGCGGCAACTTTGCGCTCGACCACCCGACGTCGGCCCTCTCCGGCGGGCAGAAACAGCGCCTTGCGCTGGCCGGCATCCTGGCGATGCGGCCGGGATTGATCCTGCTGGACGAGCCGACCGCCAACCTGGACCCCGCCGGCGTGCTGGAGGTCCGTGACGCCGTGGGCCGCTGCCTCGACAAGACCGGCGCCACGTTGGTGGTGGTGGAGCACCGGGTCTCCGTCTGGAAAGACCTCGTGGACCGGATCGTGGTGCTCCAGCCTGGCAGTTCTTCCTCTGCGGGGGGCTCGACGCCGGCGGTTCTCCTGGACGGCGATCCCGAGACGGTGCTGGTTCAGGCAAGGGACATGCTCATTGCTGCGGGCGTCTGGGTGCCCGGGTACGTCCCGGCCACCCGGCCACGTTCGGGTACAGCGGCCGGCTCGGGGGCCGGCTTCGAGGCGGGGAGCTCCGGGGCGTCGGGAGGGGAGTTGCTCCTCGCCACCCGGGAGCTCGCAGTGTCCCGTGAACGGTCGCGGCGCCGGGGTTTCACGACGATCCCGCCGCTTCCCGTGCAGTCCGGTCTCGACGCCGAGGTGCTCGCCGGGCAGGCACTGACCATCACGGGCCCCAACGGCGCCGGAAAATCCACCTTCGCCTTGACCCTCGCGGGGCTGCTGGCGCCGGTGTCCGGCGCGGTGACTGCCGCCGTCGGGCTCAGCGACGGCGCCGGCACGGACCCGTTCAAGTGGAAGGCCCAGCAGTTGATCTCGCGCATCGGGACGGTCTTCCAGGAGCCGGAGCACCAGTTTGTCACCGGCCGCGTGCTCGACGAGCTCATGTTCGGCCCCAAGCACCTTGGCCACGGCGAGGAGCGGGTGGACGAATTGCTGGAGCGTCTGCGCCTTCGGCATCTGGTGGACGCCAATCCGTACACGCTCTCCGGGGGCGAAAAGCGCCGGCTGTCCGTGGCCACGGTGCTCGCCGCGCACCCCCGGGTCCTGGTGCTGGACGAGCCCACCTTTGGCCAGGACGCGAACACGTGGGCTGAGCTTGCCTCGTTCCTGTCCGAACTGCTCGATGCAGGAACCTCCGTTGTGTCGGTGACTCACGATCGGGAATTCAGCTCCGTCCTGGGTGGCACCGAGATGCGGCTCGAGCCTGCGCTCCGGGGCGGGGCCCGGCAGGAAGCAGGTGCGGCATGAGGGAAGCCTTGACACTGCGCGGCAACAATGCCCTCCTGACACGCGCCAATCCGTTGGCCAAGTTCGTGTCGGTCTTCCTGATCACCCTGGTGCTGGCGTTGTCCATCGACCTGGTGTCGGCTTCGACGGCGCTCTTGGGCGAACTGGCGTTGTTCCCGCTCGCGGGCCTTACCGTGCGTTTGCTCTGGCAGCGCGGCTGGCCGTTGATCATCGCGGCGATACTGGGCGGCTGGAGCACAGCGATCCTGTCGGCTGGCAGCGGCAGGACACTGCTCGACGTCGGGATCTGGTCAATCAGCGAAGGCTCGCTCCAGCTGGGAGTCGGCTTCATGCTGCGCGGCCTTGCCATAGCGCTTCCGGCCATCCTCCTGATGAGTTGCACCGACCCCACCGATCTTGCCGATGCGCTGGCACAGAAGGCGAAACTGCCGCACCGTTTTGTCCTGGGTACCTTGGCCGCGCTGCGGCTCGTGGGGCTCATGGCGGAGGAGTGGCAGACCATCGGCATGGCCCGGCGCGCGCGGGGTGTCGGCTCGCACGGAAGCCCGCCGCAACGGGTCAAGGCCATGCTCGGCCAAAGCTTCGGGCTGCTGGTCCAGGCGATCCGTCGGGCGTCCCGCTTGGCCGTGACCATGGAGGCGCGGGGCTTCGGCGGGGGACAGCGGACCTGGGCCCGTGAATCAAGCTACAGCCGCCTGGACGTCTGGGTTCTGGCCGGCGGGGTGGTCATCGCAGCCGCAGCCGTGCTCGCGGCCCAATGGGCAGGGACGTGGCACTTCGTCTGGCTGAAGCAACCCAACTAGCTCGCATTTGTTGTCGTTTTGGCGCCTCATAACGACAACAACTGTTAGTCAGTTGGGTGCGCCAGATCCAATCCAGGCGGGCGTCGTCGTCGATGGCTGCCGCCAGCCTGATCGGGTCCGGAAAGGGACGGCCCGCTTCGGGGGTTCACTCGAGAGAGGCTTTCGCGGCGGGCGCGAACCTGTCAACCCCCGGCGCTTTCGGTGCCCGGAATCCGGCGGGGAATTTTGTTGACCCCCAGGTTCGTTGTAATTCACGAGTGACCAACTTCAGAACGTGAATATCGCACGAGGTGACTATTGTTCGACGGAATCGGCGTGTTGCATCACAAAATATCTGATCAATAGACCATCTGTGATATTTGTTGATTATGACTCAACCGACTGCCGAACATGTAGGTCTCCTTCTTCGTGACGCCCGCGGCGAAAAGGGTTGGACGCAGGGACAGCTAGCCTCGGAACTGGGCACCAGCCAAAGCGCCATTGCACGCATGGAACAGGGCAAGCAGAATCTCAGCCTCCGCATGATTGAGCGCCTTGAGTCGATCTTCGGGCGAACCATCGTCAAGGTCGGAAAACGGCAGATGACCCACCTGCGCGTAGAAGGCGGACGCACGCTCTCGGGCTCGGTGGACGTCAACAGCAGCAAGAATGCCGGCGTCGCACTGCTTTGCGCGAGCCTCATCAACCGCGGCACCACCACCTTGCGCCGGCTTGCCCGGATCGAAGAAGTCAACCGGATCGTCGAGGTCCTGACCTCCATCGGCGTCGAATGCACCTGGCTGAACGGCAACGATCTGCGCATCCGCCGCCCGGAAACCCTGGACCTCGCCTCCATGGACGTGGAGGCCGCGCGGCGAACCCGCAGCGTCATCATGCTGCTCGGCCCGCTCCTCGATGAGGCTGCCTCATACCAACTGCCCTACGCTGGCGGTTGCGATCTCGGGACCCGCACCGTGGAACCGCACATGCAGGCGTTGCGGCAGTTCGGACTCTCGGTGGAGGCCAAGTCCGGCTTCTATTCCGTGCAGGCCCCGCCGGCCGACGGCGAGGACCGCACTTTCGTGCTTACGGAGCGCGGCGACACCGTAACCGAGAACGCCATCATGGCCGCCGCGCACCGCAGCGGTACCACCGTGATCCGCAATGCCAGCCCCAATTACATGGTGCAGGACCTCTGTTTCTACCTGCAGAGGCTCGGTGTGCTGATCGACGGCATCGGGACAACCACCCTCAAGATCACGGGCCGTCCGGCGATCGACGTCGACATCGAGTACTTCCCGTCGGAAGACCCCATTGAAGCCATGAGCCTGATCACGGCGGGCATCGTGACCAACTCGGAAGTCACCATTTGCAGAGTCCCCATCGAGTTCATGGAGATCGAACTGGCCACGCTTGAGCAGATGGGCCAGCAACTCGACATCTCGGGGGAGTATTTCGCGCGCAACGGGCGGACCCGCTTGGTTGATGTCACCACCAAGCCATCGCGATTGCGTGCGCCGGAGGACAAGATCCACCCCATGCCCTTCCCCGGGCTCAACATCGACAACTTGCCGTTCTTCGCGGTCATCGCCGGCAATGCCGAGGGCCAGACCATGATCCACGACTGGGTCTACGAGAACCGGGCGATCTACTTGACCGAGCTCAACAAGCTCGGCGCCCAGGTCCAACTCCTCGATCCCCACCGCATCTATGTCAATGGCCCCACCAAGTGGCGTGGTGCCGAAGTCGGATGCCCTCCGGCCCTCCGGCCCGCAGCTTGCCTGCTGTTGGCCATGCTGGCGGCCCGCGGCACGTCCGAGTTGCGCAACATCTACGTGATTGAGCGCGGCTACGAGGACCTGGCCGAGCGGCTCAACACCATCGGCGCGAAGATCGAGTACTTCCAGGACTGACGGCGTCGGATTCTGCACGATCATGTGATCCAGCAGAATCCTTCAGCGGCGCCCCCAAAATCTCGATCTGTCTCCGCAAGGCTGCCATGGCGCACAATTGTTCCGTGCGCACTTTTGGTGTGGAAGAGGAATTGCTGATCGTCGATCCCGTGACCGGCGAGCCGCTCGCGCTTGCCGACGCGCTCCTCGCTGGCGCTGCCGATGACGGGCCCGCCCACGACGGCCCCGAACCTGGACCCACCCTTGACGAGGTCGACGGCCCCGATACCGGCCTAAGCCACGAACTCAAACTTGAGCAGATCGAAACCCAGACCCGGCCATGCCGCAGCTATGCCGAGCTCTTACACCAGATCCGCAGGGGCCGGGGCCTCGCGAGTCACGCCGCCCGGCGCCACGGCGCGCGGATCGCCGCGTTGGCCACGTCGCCCGTGGATGCCGCGTTGCACACCACTCCGGATCCCCGGTATGCCATCATGCTCGAACGCTTCGGCATCACCGCACACGAACAGCTCACGTGCGGATTCCACGTCCACACCTCGATCGAGTCTCCCGAGGAGGGCGTGATGGTCCTGGACCGCATCCGGGACAAGCTCGCCGTCTTCACCGCGATGAGCGCCAACTCCCCCTACTGGCGGGGGCTGGCCACGGGCTTTGAAAGCTATCGGACGCAAGCATGGAACCGCTGGCCTTCGTCGGGGCCGTCAGCCATCTTCGGATCCCTTGCCTCCTACCGGCGGGTTGTCCGGAGGCTCATCGAAACGGGAGTGTTGCTGGACGAGGGGATGGTCTACTTCGACGCCAGGCTGTCCCGGCACGTTCCCACGGTGGAGGTCCGGGTGGCCGATGTCTGCCTCCGGGCCGAGGATGCGGCGCTCATCGCCGTCCTTGTCAGGGCCCTGGTTGAGACGTCTGTTCGTGAATACCATGCCGGAATAGAGCCGGCGGCCGTGCCCACGGCGCTTCTGCGGATGGCGTCCTGGCAGGCAAGCAACTTCGGCCTGCGCACCGAGCTGCTGGACTTCGGGACCTTCCGCCCTGAGCCCGCCGCGGACGTTGTCTGGTCCTTGGTGGAGTATCTGGAACCTGTGCTCGCCGAACAGGGCGAATTCGACTTGGTCCAAACCGGCGTGGCAGCCATCCTGGGCCGTGGCAATGGCGCCATCGAGCAGCGTGGTGTTGCCGAACGCTGGAGCGGCAGCAACGGGGGCGCGCCCGACGCCGCCGGGCTGGCCGCCGTCGTCGAGCACGCTGTTCAGATCACGATGCGCTCAGAGCGGGACGAGAGCGACACCAAGCCGCAGCCCGTCCTCACCTGGGTGCGCCAAGACTGGCGCGAAGCGCCGGGCTAGACCTGCTTGAGGGCCCGCTCGAGGTCCCCGATGAGGTCGTCCACATCCTCCAGCCCCACCGAAAGCCGCACGACGCCGTCGCTCAGGCCAATGGCTGCGCGGCCTTCCGGACCCATGGCGCGATGCGTGGTGGTGGCGGGGTGCGTGATGAGGGACTTGGAGTCGCCCAGGTTGTTCGAGATGTCGATGACGGCGAGCCCGTCCAGCAGCGCGAAGGCGGCCTCCTTCGCTGATCGCCCCGCGGAGGGGAGCAGCTCGAAAGTGAGCACCGTTCCGCCGGCCTTCATTTGCTTCGCGGCGAGCTCGTGCTGCGGGTGCGACTTCAGCAGCGGGTACTTGACCCAGCTGATGGCCGGTTGTGCCTCAAGCCATTCGGCGATCCGCAACGCAGATGCCGAGGAGTGGTTGACCCGCAGGGCCATCGTCTCCAGGCCTTTGGTCAGGACCCAGGCGTTGAACGCGGAAAGGGACGGCCCGGTGTGCCGCATGAGTTGCTTGACCGGCCCGTCGATGAACTCCTTGGTGCCCAGGATCGCGCCGCCCAGGACCCGTCCTTGGCCGTCGATGTGCTTGGTGCCGGAGTAGACAATCACGTCTGCGCCGAGATCGCCGCAGCGCTGCAGCAAGGGGGTGGCGAAGACGTTGTCGACGACGACCGTGGCGCCCGCCGCGTGGGCAAGCTCGCTCACCGCGGCAATGTCCACGATTTCCTGCATGGGGTTCGACGGCGACTCGAAGAACACCGCCGTTGTCGGCTCGGACAACGCGGCACGCCATTGGTCGAGGTCCGGCCCGTCGACGAAGACGGTCTCGACCCCCCAGCGCGGCAGGATCTCGTTGAGGATCACGAAGCAGGAACCGAAGAGCGAGCGGGCGGCAACCACGCGGTCACCAGCCGCCAGCAACGCACCGAGGGCGGTGAAGACAGCTGACATGCCCGACGCCGTCGCGAAGCACGCTTCGGTGCCCTCAAGCAGGCGGAGGCGCTCCTGGAAGGTGGCGACCGAAGGGTTGCCGTAACGGGAGTAGACGAAGCGTTCGTCCTCGCCTGTGAAGGCACGCTCGGCAGCCGCGGCGGACTGGTAGACGAAACCGGAGTTCAAGAAGACGGCTTCGGACGTTTCCTGGAAGTTGGTACGGTCAAGACCGCCGCGGACTGCCTGGGTGTCAGGGCTCCAGCTGGCGGCGTCAGGATTGAAAGTCACTTAGATATTCCCCAGGTTCGTCGGAAGTCCACGGTTTTTCCAGCCATTCACGGTTCGCTCGCCGTAGCGGTCCGGTTCGCCCTCAAAGCCCTCGAGGACGTTGTAGGCGGTGTATCCGGCCTGGGTTGCGGCGATCGCGGCCGCGATGGAGCGCTGGCCGGAGCGGCAGAGGAAGACGAGTTCCGTGCCGTCCCCCTCGGGAGCCTGTTGTGTCAGCTGTTCGATGAAGCGGGTGTTGGGGATGCCGCCGGCCAGGTTCCACTGGATGAACAAGGGATCGTTTTCGGTGGCTTTGGTGTCCGGGATCCCGATGTGTGCCCACTCGCCTTCGGTGCGGACGTCCACCAAGATGGCGCCCTGCTCGAGCTTGGCCCAGGCGTCGTGCGGGCTGAGGTCGCCTGCGTAGCTCATGCGTGGCCCTCGCCGTCGAACTCTTCATCAAGCTGATCCACCGCATTGGCGACGGCGGCATCCGCGCTCGCGATCGCCGCGGGCAGGACGATGGCTTGTGCCACAATCACGTCCTTGCCGTTGAAAGTCGCGGCCGGGCTGCCGTGCAACACGTATCCCTCTGCGAGGGCGGTGGAGATCCGCTCGCAGAATTCCTTGGTGTCAGGGCCCGTGATGAGACGGTAGGAGAGTTTTTCCTCGGTGGGTTCAGGCATTGGTGCTCCTCAGTCACGCTTGCAGTTCGAAAGTGTCGATACGCCGAGTAGTCACCTGAGGCACCCCGCCGGAGAGAGGGTTGCCGACCAGCAAGTCAGGGCTTCGCGCTGGTGCTCATTACTCAAGAAGAAAAATAACACCCACGACGGCGGCCCGCATCACCGGCCGTCGTCATGTTCCGTAACCGGGGGGCGGCCGGTGGGGAGCCGGCGGGTGGGGCCACGCTGGCGCGGACCCTAGGCTTCGGTTTCTGTAGGCAGCGGGTCCAGGCTTGCCTGGACCCGGGGTGAAACGGCATCAAAGCGCGATGCTACTCCTGTGGGGGAGTGATGAAACGTGGAACCTTGATGCTTCCGGATTTCCAGCAACTCGTGCACGGATATCCCGGTGGCCGTGGCGAGTGCGTGCAGCGAGAGGCTGTTGTGATGAGCCAGGGCAAAAACCACGCCAGACAGCGCTTCGAAACCTTCTGTCTCGTAGATTTCCTTTATCAAGTTGGACATGCCGTTCGCATCATCGATTGATCCCGCTGACGCACCGGTTGCCATGGCCGTCAGCGACCACGCAGCAGAGTCGGGGCTGATGTAGATGCTCATGTCGATACCCTACGGACTCAGGCCCACTTGGGGAATGGGCGATACGTTTATCTTTATGGCAGCACTCACCGACCTTGACCGCCAGCTCCTCTCCGCCCTCAGGGAGGACGGCCGGGCATCTGTCGCGAGCCTCGCGCGCCAGCTGGGCGTCGCCAGGGCCACCGTGAACAGCCGGCTCGAGCGCCTGGTCTCCTCCGGAACGATCGTTGGCTTCACCGCGAGGGTGCGCGACGAAGTCGATCCACTTGCGATCCGGGCTATTGCGCTCATTGCCGTGGAAGGAAGGTCGGCCGACAGGGTCATTCGCCAGCTGAGGGGGCTCCCCGAGATTTGGGCACTGCACACCACGAATGGCGGCTGGGACCTCGTGGCTGAGCTGCGCACGGAAAGCCTCAGCGACTTTGACCAAGTGCTGGGCAGGATCCGCGGGATCGAGGGGATCGTCAATAGCGAGACAAGCCTGCTGCTCAGCTCCGTCCTGCGGTAGCCGGTTGCTTGGCGGCGACAAACCTCATGAGCATTATGTTCGAAAGGACTCGTCATTTTGTGCATTTTTTCAATGAAAAGTACATACTTTGGCAATTGCGGATGCATATCGCCGCTCCGTAGCCTCATAGCAACAATGCTCATGAGGGAAAGGAGCGCACATGACGCGCTTTGTCGATGTCCGCAATATGGTCCGCTGGACGGCCGGGCGAGGCCCGGAAACCATCATTTCGGAGATGATTCAGTACTTGGAAGACGACTTCCGGCGATGGGAATCTTTTGACAAGACCCCGCGGGTGGCGAGTCACACCGCGTTTGGCGTCATCGAGCTGATGCCCACCAGTGACCAGGAAACATACGGCTTCAAGTACGTCAATGGACACCCTTCGAATCCAGCGCGCGGCTTCCAGACTGTGACAGCCTTCGGTGTCCTGTCCGATGTCCATAACGGCTACCCGACGTTCCTCGCGGAGATGACAGTGCTGACGGCGCTGCGGACGGCGGCCACGTCCGGCATGGTCGCCAAGAAACTTGCGCGCCCCGATGCACGGGTCATGGCGATGATCGGAACCGGAACCCAGTCGGAGTTCCAAGCGCTGGCCTTCCGGGCAGCCCTGGGCATCAACACTGTCAGGATCTGGGACACTGATCCGGCTGCGATGGAGAAGTTCGTCAGGAACATGGCTCCCCTCGGCTTCGACATCACCATCGCGGGCTCGGCGGCCCACGCAGTGGAAGACGCCGACGTCATCACCACGTGCACCGCGGACAAGGCCAACGCCACCATCCTGACTGCAGACCAGGTTTCTCCGGGCGTTCACATCAACGCGATCGGCGGCGATTGCCCAGGAAAGACCGAACTCGACGCTGCCATCCTGGACCTCGGCGACGTCTTTGTGGAATACGATCCCCAGACGCGGATTGAAGGCGAGATCCAGCAAATGTCCGCCGATTTTCCCGTCACCGAGTTCTGGCAAGTCCTTGGCGGTCATGCGCCGGGCCGGACCTCCAGGCACCAGATCACGGTATTCGATTCCGTGGGCTTCGCGATCGAGGACTTTTCCGCCTTGCGGTATCTCCGCGACGCCGTCGAGGGTTCGGAATTCTTCGAGGAGATCGACCTCGTCGCGAACCCCGACGACCCCAAGGACCTCTTCGGCTTGGTGCGCGCGCTCTCTCCGGTCGGATCCTGAGAAGCCCAACTGACTCGCATTTGTTGTCGTTTAGGGCGCTCTAAACGACAACAACTGCGAGTCAGTTGGGGAGGGAGAAGCCTGGTGCGCCGGCCCCAGAACCGGCGCACCAGACGTTTTTCCCGGCCAGACTGCCAGCCCGGCAGCCCGGGCTATTCCGCCGCCAGTCGCAGGATCAGCTCAGCATGCCCGGGGAACCTCATGACGAGCGACTCGATGTCCCGTGCCGTTGGTTTCGCGGAGTCAGACCTCTCGTATCCGGGTGAGACGCTGCAGCTGACCAAGGCGAACCCTGGACCGGCCAACTCGGCACCGAACCAGGTGGAGCCCGGGGCAACTCCTTGCAGCGTCTCGCCTGCCTCCGGATCCGGCCCTAACACGGTCTCGGTATAGCCAAAGTCCTGGTGTCCAAGCTCCCGGGAGAAGACGTGCAGCCTGATGGGCGTCCCCAGGTGGAAGAACCACAATTCGTCCTGCTTCAGGGCGTGCAACTGGAGGACTTCTCCTGATTGCAGCAAGTACCAGTTGGAACTGTAGAGCGGATGATCGACGCCGAAGCGCGGAGGCAGCGCCGATCCCGCGATGTCCTCGTTGCTCACGAGCGCCGGCGCGAACCAGCCGCCCACGAGAGCGGGGGACATGTCCAGCCGTTTGATCCAGTCCTCGGCGGCGGCAATCACGTGACCGGATCCTTCAGTGAGAAGCATGCCGGGAGGCCGATGGTCTTGTTGGGATCCTGGGGTCCGGGCGTGGGAAAACCGTGATTGAAATTCCAGGACGAAGAAACTGCGCTCATCATGATGCCCTCCATCAACTGTGCTGATTCCACGGCACCGTGAAACCAGGTGCCCGCCGGGCCGAGAGCCAGATCACCCTTCCCCAGCAGAGGTCACGGGACTAGTTAACTACTGCCGCCATGGCGGCACAATAGCGTTCGCCACGCTGAATTTTCCGGCCCGTGGACGGAGCCGTCGCTCCCGACGCCCGCGCCGCCGGCGTGAGAGTCACAGCCGGCGGCTGAGATAGCCGCGGCGAGCACTCCGCGGCTATTGACGGTCTCCCGGTTTCGGCGGGGGCCCGGGCGGCCGATGCGGCGGTGGCGGGCCGGGATGCGGGGGCAGGGGCACATGTTTGTGCAAATGTGGCGGATGCGGCGGATGTGGCCCCCCGTGCGGGGGTGGCGGGCCGCCGTGCGGCGGATGTGGCCCCCCGTGCGCCATCGGGAGAGGCAGGTCCGGTGCGTTCTCGCCGGAGGGGGTGTCCGCAGGCGCGAGCCCGGTATCCTCGGTATCGTTTGCCGCGGCGGCATCATTGGATTCCTGGGCCACCAGCCCGTAATAGCTGTAAAGTTCCTGTTCCTGCGTCTCCGTGATCACGCCGCGTTCACTCTCGATGCGCGGGCCGTTCTTAACTTTGTCCTTGGCGAAAGCCACCTTGATCACCGAATTAACCAGGCTGGCTCCGGAGAGCGGAGCGAAAGATTCGCCCATGCCGAACAAACCGGTCCGCACGGTGACAAAAACCGGATCCCCGGAATCGCCACTGGTGAAGACCTGCTCCACTGAGCCGATTTTCTCCCCGGCGGAGTCCACCACAATCCCTCCGTTGAGGACGATGTTGTCGATGTCCTGCAGACTGAGCATGAGGCGGATCCTTCGTGTATTCGGCCCCGACTATACGACCGGGCTGTTCTACATTCTGTCTTGATTCTTCACGCCGGGCGACACGGCTACTGCCGAAGACGCTCAGTGGCCGGTGGCTGCCAGGACCGCCACTGCCGCGAGCACCGTCAGGGGCGCGACAATCAGTCCGAAGAGCGCATAGCCCTTCCACGTGATCAGGACATTCATGCGGACGAGCCGGTCGTGCCAGAGCAATGTGGCCAGGGAGGCCCAAGGGGTGATGATCGGTCCGGCATTGACTCCGATCAGCAAGGCCGCCATCCGCGCAGGCGTCCCCGCCAGCGGTTCCGCCAGCAGGTAGGCAGGCAAATTGTTGAGGACATTGGAACCGGCGGCGCCCGTCACGGCAAGCCGAACCAGGTCCATGAAGCCTTGGCCTTGTCCGGCCAACTGGCTCAGCAACACGGGAGCCCCCAGATGCCTGGCGGCTTCCATCACCAGGAAAAGTCCGGAAGCGAACAGCAGCAAGGACCATGGAATCAGCGTCACCTTGAGGACCCGCGGACTCCGGAGCGCGAACACGACCCCCAGTACAACAGCCCCGGCCAGGGCCGGGATCCAAACCGGGACCCCGGACACCAACGCAGGCAGAAGCAACGCCAGCACCAAGGCGCTGAACCCGAGCAGTACCCGGTCCGCGGCAGCCCTGGTTTCAGCCCCGGCCGGCTGATCCGGCCTGATCCGCACCACCGGGATCCGTGAATAGCGGTTGCGCAGATCCCGTCGGAAGACGATACCGATGAAGAGCAACGGCACGACGACGGCGGCAAGGGCGGGTGCCCACATGAGGCCGGCGAAGCCACCCGGAGTAATGCCGCCAAGGCTGTGCTGGGCGAGAAGGTTGGTCAGGTTGGAAATGGGCAGCAGCAGGCTTGCCGTGTTGGCCAGCCACACCGTGGTCAGGGCGAAAGGCAGGGCCGGCAGCCCGGCTTGCCGCGTCACACTGACCACCACGGGTGTCAGGAGCACCGCTGTTGTATCCAAAGAGAGGAAGACGGTGCTCAGCGTCGCGAAGACCGCCAGGAACAGCCACAAGAGAATGCTGTATCCGCGGCCCCAATAACGGAGCCGCCGGGCTGTCCAAAGGAAGACTCCGGCCTCACTGCACAGCTCAGTCACAACTGTCATCGCCACGACGAACAGCAGAATCGGAGCCACCCGATCCACGAGTGCCATGAGATCCGTGAAAGGGAGGGCACCCGTGGCGATCGCCACGGCCCCTAAGCCAAGGAGAACCGCTCCAATGATCGCCAGACGCATGAACGGAGTCTATTGCCCGGCAAGCGATCCTCAGACCAAGGACTGCGCCCCCAACGTCAATCGACGGCGGAATTCAGGACAGCCGCTAAGCTCGGATCACGTCGATACTGACTGAATCCCTGCTTGACGGAAAACATAGGTGCAACCGTGACGCTCGCCGAGGACAACCTCAACCAGCCAATTCGGATCCAATTCGAAGCATTCATCGACGAGCACCGGCGCGCGCTCAGCGACTGCTTGAACGGTTTGACGGAGGAACAGGCCCGGCGGTCATTGGTCCCGTCCCGGACCACGCTGCTGGGCCTCGTGAAACACGTGACCTTCGTGGAAAAGGTCTGGTTCGACGAAGCCGTCACGTGCCGCTCCCGCGCAGAGATCGGCATCCCGGCCACGCCGGACGAATCCTTTATCCTCGACGACGGCGACACTATCGCCACGATCCAGCAAGCACACCGCGAGGCTTGCGAAGCTTCGCGCCAAGCGACGTCGTCCTTGGGGCTCGACGACCTGCTCAACGGCAACCGACGCGGTCCGCTCCCGTTGCGTTGGGTTTACCTCCACATGCTCCGGGAGCTAGCCCAACACTGCGGGCACGCAGACATTCTGCGCGAACAGATCACCGCACCCAAGTAGCTCGCAGTAGATGTCGTTTTGGGCGCTCTTAACGACATTTACTGCTAGTCACTTGGGCAGGCGGAGGCAGTCGGGTTGGAACCCCTACTCAATCCCCGCGAACAGCTCGTTGAGCTCGGCCGTCAGCTGCTTGCGCATTGCCGGGGTGCCGATCTCCCTGCCGTCCACGTGGTTCACGGGAGCGATGAGCCGGATGCTCGAGATCAGCCACACCGCATCGGCGTCGAACAGGTCTTCCGGGACCAACGGGCCGTAGCCCAGCTCCCAGCCCGCTGCCTTTGCCTTGGTGAAAAGCGCGTCCTGGGACGTGCCCGGCAGGATGCCGCTGTCCAGTTGCGGAGTGATGAGGCGCTTGACCGTGCGCACCGAGCCGGCACCGTCGTCGACCGTTTCCACGTGAGCCAGCAGCACCGTGGACGTCGGGCCCTCAAGAACCCGGCCGTCCGTTGAGGTGAAGATCGCGTCGTCCGCGCCTTGCTTGTGGGCGTAGCGCAGTGCGGCCATGTTCACGGCGTAGGAGAGCGTCTTGGCGCCGAGCAGCAGCCAGGGAGCGCGGTCGCCCGCCTCCGTGTCGAAGCCACGGTCAAGAAGTACGACGTCGATGCCCGTCTCGCGCTGCCGGCGGCTGCCCGCGGGGGACGGCGAAGCCTGGATCCAGCAGGTAGGAGTCGAGGCGCCTTCCACTCCGCGCATCACCAAGAGCTTGACGACAACTTCGTCCTCGGCCGGGCTTGGCGCGGGGAAGGCGTCCCGGAATTCGGTGATCGCGGTGTCGATCGCTCGGCGCCAGACCTCCTGTTCGGGAATGTTGAGGTCCAGCGCGCGGGCTGAGCTCTCAAGCCTGTTCAGGTGCGCCTGTACCTTGCGCGCACGGCCCTCGACGGCGAGCAGCGACTCGAAGACGCCGTCACCCCGGGTGGCGCCCAGGTCTGTGGCCATGAGCTGCGGCTGGCTGGAATCGGCGACGCGGCCGTTTTCGAACGCTGGATCCAGGAATACGAGGACCGTCGAGGCAGGTAAAGTCATGTTTCCAGCTTAGTGCTGGCCCGCGGGACGGACGGTCGGATGCGGCGTGCCAGATAGGCTGGGCTGACTGTTGGTTCTTTGAATAGCTGTTCGATCGTGGGGGTGTGGGTGCTGTTTCCTTTTCAGTTCGGGCCAGAGTGGACCTGGCTCCTCGGTGCGTGGGCCATCTTTGAAATCATTTTGCGCATCGTGCTGCTGGGCGTCATTCCTGGAAACCGCCGACCCACGACGGCCATGGCGTGGCTCCTCGCCGTCTTCCTCGTTCCATCCGTCGGTTTCGTCCTGTTCCTGTTGTTCGGCAATTTCCGTTTGTCCCGCCGCCGTCGGGAGCAGCAGGAGCAAGTCAATGATCGGGTGCGTGCAGGCACGTCGGCGCTCGCCGACGTCGTAAGCACGTACTCGGGACCCGAATGGGTGACCTCGGCCGGTGAGCTGAACCGGCGCCTGGGTTCCTTGCCGATGGTGGACGGTAACTCCGTGGAGCTCTTCCCAGGCTACGAGGAGTCGATCAAGGCCATGGCGGAAGCGGTCCGGGGGGCCAAGAAGTTCGTCAATGCGGAGTTCTACATCATGAGCAGTGACTCGGTCACTGACGAGCTCCTCACCGAGTTGGAAAACGCGGCAGCGCGCGGCGTCAACGTCCGCCTTCTGTTCGACCACATCGGCACCCTGCGTATCCCCGGCTACCGAAAGCTCGTCCGCCGGCTCAAGCGCGGCCAGATCCAGTGGCGCCGTATGTTGCCGCTGTTGCCCATCCACGGCCAGTGGCGTCGGCCGGACTTACGGAACCACCGGAAAATCCTGGTTATCGACGGCGAAATCGCCTTCACGGGCTCGCAGAACCTGATCGAGCCCTCCTACAACAACCCCAAGCACCGACGCGCCGGGCGCAAATGGGTGGAACTCATGGCGCGTATGGAGGGTCCGATTGTTGCGACCCTCAACGTCGTCTTCGCTACCGACTGGCTCAGCGAAACCGACGAGTCCCTCGAATACCAGCTGCAGGTTGCGGTCCAGGCAACGCCCGGCCGGATGACGGCCCAGGTGGTTCCCAGCGGGCCCGGGTTTGTCACCGAAAACAACCTGCGCCTGTTCAACACGCTCATCTACTCGGCCCAGCACCGCATCTCGATTTGCAGCCCGTACTTCGTGCCCGACGATTCGCTGCTGTACGCCATTACGACGGCGGCCCAGCGCGGCGTCGACGTGGAGCTTTTCGTCTCCGAGAAGGGCGATCAGTTCCTCGTCCACCATGCCCAGCGCTCCTATTACGAGGCGTTGCTGGAGGCCGGGGTCCGGATCTACTTGTACCGCGCCCCTTACGTCCTGCACGCCAAGCACTTCACGATCGACGAGGAAGTGGCTGTCCTCGGCTCCAGCAATATGGACATGCGCTCCTTCTCGCTCAACATGGAGGTGTCCGTGATGATCCTGGGCGCCGAGGCCGTGGACAGCATGCGCGCCGTGGAATCGAGCTACCGGGAAACGTGCCGCGAGCTGACCCTGGAGGGCTGGTTGCACCGGCCGATGCTTGCCAAGTACGTGGACAACGTGGCGCGGCTGACGGCCACCCTGCAGTAGGGACTCAGTCCTCGCAGGCCTCGTCCGCGGGTTCGCCGTGGATCCTCGACAACAGTGCATGGAGTTGCTGGAGCTCATCGGAGGAGAATCCGGCAAAGGCCTCCTGCTCGACGTCGGCCACCGCCACCTCAATCGACGCTACCGCGCGCTTGCCTTCTGCGGTGATGTCGACGATATGACGACGGCGGTCCGCGGGATCGCGGCGCCGTTCCGCCAGTCCCGCGCGCTCAAGGTCGTTCAGGACCGCAACCAGTCCGCTCGCGTCGATTGAGAGGATATCGATCAGGTCCTGCTGACTGAGCGGACCGGAATCGTCAAGCCGGCACAGCAGCACGGCATGCCTTGGGCTCAGCCCGGAGGAGTCAAGGGCTTGGCGGAGGCGCGTATTCATGATGCGCCCGTGGCGTGCCAGAAGAAACCCCAGTTGCTTTCCTGCTGCCGAAGAACTCATCAGGAAAATCTTATCACTGAGGAAATTATTGACTACGGGCAATCGTTGTCCTTCATAAACGATCTGAGCGGCACGAGCCGAGCAGCGTGAGCTTTCTACTAAGGAGTTGCGATGAACAACGAGGCTCCGCACCCCACTGTGGCAGTCATCGGCGGAGGTTACGGCGGGATCTCCGTAGCGAAGGCGCTGGACGAATACGCGACGGTTACCTTGGTGGAGCCCAAGGACGCTTTCGTGCACAACATTGCGGCCCTCCGATCCGTGGTCCAACCCGACTTCCTGCCGCGGATGTTCCTTCCTTATGACCGCCTGCTGGGGCACGGTGAGGTACTCCGGGATCGCGCTGTCCGGGTAGACGGGCACACTGTCGAGTTGGCTTCGGGTGCCCGGCTGGCGCCGGACTACATCGTCCTCGCAAGCGGTTCCAGCTACCCCTTCCCGGCCAAGAGCGATCGAATGGTCACGAGCGACGCCATCGCCCGCTACCAAGCCGCACATGACGACCTCAAACGTGCCGGCAGGGTGATGCTGCTGGGCGCCGGGGCGGTGGGCCTTGAATTTGCGGGCGAAATCGCGGCGGCATGGCCGGACAAGGACATCGTGATGGTGGATCTTGCGCCGGACATCCTTCCCGGCCCGTACGACCCGCGGCTGCGGATCGAGGTCAACCGGCAGCTGGATGAACTCGGCGTACGGCGAATTTTGGGAAGCCCGTTGGTGCAGTTGCCGCCGGTTCCTGCGGGTGAATTCGCCACGTTCACCGTCAACACCGTGGACGGTACCGCCATCGGGGCGGACATCTGGTTCCGTTGCTACGGAATCGCCCCGCAGACCGACTACGTGGCAGGCGACCTCCTGGCCGCACGGACCGCCGATGGCTACCTGGACGTCACCTCCGAACTGCGCGTCGTAGGCTTCGACAACGTCTACGCCTTGGGTGACATTTCGGCGATCGACGTGAACAAAGCCGGAGTCGCGGGACGCGAAGCCGCGGTGGTTGCCAGGAACATCCAGGCGCAGATCGAGGGCTCCGCGGAACTGGCCGCGTACACGCCGTCGAAGCCCGTCATCATCCTTCCCCTGGGGCCGTCCGGCGGCTCGGGACAACTGCCCGACGGCGAGATCGCCAGTCCGGAACTGATCTCCGAGATCAAGGGCCAACACATGATGATCGACCGCTACGTCGAAATGTTGAACCTCGGCGCTTGATGGACTGCGGCGGAAGGGTGCCGTGTTCGTAGTCCGCCGTGAGACTGTGGAGCATGGTGAGTTCAATCGAAGTTTCCTGGCAACTGGACGGCATCACGATGGAGGGCACGGTTGTCCGTCCCGACGGCGAGGGGCCGTTCCCTGCTGTGGCGCTCGTGGCCGGGAGCGGACCGACGGACCGGGATTGGTGTTCGCCCCTGCTCCCCGGCAGTAACGGAAGCGGGCGGCTGTTTGCCGAGGAGTTTGCACGCGCCGGTATCGCCTCGATCCGCTATGACAAAAGGGCGTCCGGCCCGCACGTGATGGACAACATCACGAAGCTCATCGGGAAGCTGAGCATGCAGTCCCATCTGGACGAGTTGGTGGCGGCCGTCCAGGTGCTTTCCGGGTTGGATTTCGTTGACTCCGCAAGAATTGCCGGGCTCGGCAACAGCGAGGGTGCCCTCCATGTGCTTCACTACGCCACGAGCAGCCAGACCGTTCCCTTCGCCGGGATCGTTCTCGCTGCGCCTCCCGGCCGCGCGATACAGACTGTGCTGCTGTCCCAGTTGGCTCTTCAGTCCGCCCAGGTCCCAGGCGGCGCTGAATTGATGCCCAAAGTCGAGGAAGCTGCTGCGCGGTACGCGGTCGGGCAGCCGATGAACCCCGACCCAGGCCTGCCCGACAGTGTGAAGATGGTTCTCGCGAGCTTCGAGGCTCCGGCAAATCTGCCCTTCGCCCGTGAGCTATGGGGCGAGTCTTCGTGCGACTCCCTGGGCAAGACGCGGATTCCCACACTGGTATTGATCGGCGGCAGGGACGTGCAGGTCGACGTAGACGCCGACGGCGGCCCTCTCCGGGAAGCCGCCGCCGGGATGGCGAACGTGGCTTTCGCCTTCCCGACCAACGCAAATCACGTGTTCAAGGAGGATGGGCGGAGTCCGGCCGAAGTCGCCGCATCCCCCGGGAACGGCTACAACGAACCGGGCACACATCTCGACCCTGAAAGCCTGGAAACGATTGTCGCCTGGCTGGGGGAGACCCTGAAGATTCAGAGCCTCCCGCCTGGCGGGCCGGGCTGAGTCCTCCGCCGCCCGATTACTGGCCGAGGACCGCGTCGACGAGTTTGACCAGTTCCGCCGCCGAGTCAGGGGTGACGGTGGCGCCCGTCTTGATCGCCGTGGCCCCGAGGTTGCCTTTCACTCCGGTCACGGTCAGTGTGGTGGCCTTCTGGCCCGACGGCAGGACCTGGGTCATCAACATCCCGACCGACTGGTCCCCGCTGGTCTTTTCCGGCAACGACTGTGTCCGGGTAGTGACCTTCTGCCCTCCCGCCTCGATCGTGAAGGTAGAACACTGGGCCAGCGCATCACTGGACTTCTTCGTCTGGCCGCCCAACACCGTGGGATCCTTCACCGCCAGGGCGGTGATCACGGTGACGGACTTGTCCGCCGCCGAGATGCTCTGCCCCGCCGCATACGTCGCCCCCTCCGGAACCTGAGCGTTGTTGTTCGCCAAGGCCGCGCACGCCGGGGGTGTGATGACGGCGGACTTGAGCATCTGCTTCGCGGCGATGATGCCCTGGTCGATCTGCGCAGCGGGTATGACGGTCAACGGCTTGCCCTGGTCGTCCTTCAACTGCGCGACGATCGAAGCGAGTTCTTCATTCGTGTACGTCTTCGGAGTGGGCGTCGGTGTAGGCGTCGGCGTCGAGGAAGAAGCGGCCGCGGTTCCCGGATTCGAGGGACCTCCGCAGCCTGTCAACGCCAGGACGGCAGCAAAGAGAATCCCGAGCGGTGCGAGCATTTTTTTCATGTGTAAACCCCAATTTTCGTGGCGGCATGGCCTTTCCCGGGGGTAACCGGCACAGCCTTGCCTCAACCGCCGGGCCGGTCTTTTCCCGCACCGATCCCAAGCAGTCATGAATAGGATGGTTGCCACGGTACATAATCAGTAGGCTTCCTAAATAGAGTGTTGTCTACTTGGATGCCGTCGGCACGGTCAGTACTCGCCCTTGATCACGAAGAACGAGCCGCGGATAACGCCTGCAAGCTTCGACTTCTGGCGGGCAAACTTGAAGCGTGACTCCAGTTCCTCTGGAATCTCCATGCCGTCGGAGAGCTTGAATCCGACTGCCCGCTTCCCGCCGGCCTCGATGCTGTACATGACGTTGATCGACAACCCCGACTCGTAGAAGACGTAGGCCATGCGCAAACCGTCGACGTCGAAGGCGGTCGCTTCCAGCGGGCGGGAGCCGATGACGATGTCACGCTCCTCCTTCAGGATGCGGCTCACGTGCTCCACCACCTCCGGAACCTCGCCGGCAGGGCTCACGGTGAAGACGTGGCCGTACTTGTTCCTGTAGTAGCGGCCTTCGTTGGCGCGCAGCCCGGCAAGGGCCTCGGCAACGGGAGACGATTCCAGCCCGGTAGTAGAAACATTCTCGAAGTCAACGATGTATGGCATGCATCCTCCTGGTACGACGTGGTTTGACCAATGCTAACGCGACCAGGATCCGGCGCTCCCGAGGGGTCTTTCCATCCTGGAGCAATGGGGCGATTCTGGAAGTCCAAGCATGTTTGGAAGCGTTGTTCGGAGGCGTCATGGCGCGGAAAAACGAGTCCCCGGCTGTGCAGGCACCGCCAGAGCCTGGAGACGAATACCCTGAGAAAGTCCGGATCCTGGCCGAGGGCAGATTGGTCAGCGACAGGTTGTGGAACGCAGACCTAGCACCGGCCCGGCAACGCAACTGGAGGGTCCGCAGCCTCTTCGCCCTGTGGATGTGCGACGTCCACAGCATCGCCGGATACACTTTCGCGGCCGGCCTCTTCATCACCGGCCTCGTGGGCTGGCAGGTCTTCCTTGCCCTTGTCCTCGGCATCACCCTCGTCTACTTCCTGATGAACTTTGCCGGGACGGCGGGGCAGAAGACCGGCGTACCGTATCCGGTCCTGGCGCGGATGTCCTTCGGCCTCTTCGGTGCCAACCTGGCTGCACTGATCCGGGCACTCATCGCCATTGCCTGGTACGGCATCCAGACCTGGCTCGCCTCCGAAGCCGTGTTGGTGCTGCTGTTTTCCGTGTGGCCCCAGTTGACCCCGCTCGATGGCCCGGACGTGCCACACATCCTTGGCTTGACGCCGATCGGCTGGGCGGCGTTCCTGGTCCTCTGGGCGGTCCAGCTGCTCGTCATCCGGCGCGGCATGGAGACCGTGCGGAAATTCCAGGACTGGGCCGGCCCTGCTATCTGGGTGGCAATGTTCGCGCTCGCGATCTACATCCTGACGCAAGCGGGCAATAAGTTCAGCCTCTCGATCCCCGGCGTCGCCCCTTTGGACGGCCCGGCAGCCGTGACCCAGTTCTTCTCGGCAATTGCCCTGACCGTCACCTACTTTGCGGCGCTGCTCCTGAACTTCTGCGATTTCTCGCGGTTCGCACCGGACCGCAAGACCATCCTGCGCGGCAATTTCTGGGGCCTGCCCGTGAACTTCATCGCGTTCGCCCTGGTCACAGTGGTGGTCACAGCGGGCGCGGCGTCCTACTTCACCGCAGACCAGTACCGCGGCCAGGACATGTTCAAGGTCATCACCGATCCGGTGGCGATCGTCCAGGCGATCAAGAATCCGTGGATCACCATCATCGCCGCCGTCACGTTCGTGGTGGCCACGATCGGCATCAACGTGGTGGCAAACTTCGTCTCCGCCTCCTACGACCTCGCCAACGTGGCCCCGCACAGGATCGACTTCCGCCGCGGCGGCCTCATCAGCGCGGTGCTGGCCATCGTGATCCTGCCCTGGAACCTCTTCAGCAGTCCCGTGGTGATCGTGTACTTCCTGGGCGGCCTCGGCGCGCTGCTCGGTCCGCTGTTCGGGGTCATCTTCACGGACTTCTTCCGCATCCGGCACCAGCGGTGCAAGGTCTCGGACCTTTACCACGAGGACGAGAAGGGCCTCTACTTCTACACCAAGGGCTGGAACCTCAAGGCCATCGCCGCGTTGGTTCCAGCCGCCGTCGTCGCAGGCGTTCTGGCCTTGGTCCCGGCGCTGCAGACCTTCCTGCCGGGAGGCTCGGGCCTGGGTCCGTATTCATGGTTCGTGGGGGCGATCCTGGCCAGCCTGATCTACTACACGATCACCCGGAACGATCCGCGGACGGTCCGCGCCCGGACGGAAGAACACAACTGATTCTCAGGTAGAGGGAAACTCCGCGCCCAGGGCGGAGAGCACGCCGAACGCCTTGGTCCGGATTTCCTCGTATTCGTCCTGGGCCGTGGAGTCCGCCGTGATGGCGCCCCCGACGCCGAGACTGAGCGTGCGTCCGCCGTCGCCGTCGGGACCCATCACCAGGGTCCGGATCACGACGGCGAGATCCGTCGCCGCGTTGAGCGAAAAGTACCCAATCGCGCCCGAGTAGACCCCGCGCGGTCCGGACTCCAAGCTGTCAAGGATGTCCATGGTGCTGATCTTCGGAGCTCCCGTCATGGACCCGGCAGGGAACGCTGCCGCGACGGCTTCGGCCCGGGGTGCTCCGGGTCGCAACCGGGCGTCGATCGTGCTCACCATCTGGTGTACGGTGGCGTAGCTTTCCACCGCGCATAACCGGCTGACCGTCACCGATCCGGGCACGGCGAAATGGCTGAGGTCGTTGCGAAGCAGATCCACGATCATGATGTTCTCCGCACGGTCCTTGAGGGAGGATTCAAGGCCACGCCGCAGTGCCTCGTCGATGACAGGATCGTTGGCCCGGCCCCTGGTGCCCTTGATCGGCTCGGCCCGCATGCCGCCGTCGGAGGTTATCCGGAGGAAGCGCTCAGGCGAGGTGCTCGCGACCGTCAGATCGCCGAAACGCAAGTAGCTCGCGAACGGCGCCGGGTTGCGCTTGCGCAGCGCGAGGTAGCCTTCCCACGGGTCCAGCCCGGGATCCGTGGCGGTCACGGTGGTGGTCAGGCAGACCTCGTAGGTGTTGCCCTCGGCGATCTGGTGCTGCGCGTCGCTGATTTTGCTTTTGTATTCGTCCTCGGTGTCGCGGCTGGAGAACTCAAGCGCCACTGTGCGACCCCCGACGGCGGGATCCCCGGCCGAGTGCCTCGGCGCGCTGGCCGCTTGGGGTGCCGACGCCGCGGACAGCACGGCCTCCCGCGCAAGCCCAAGCCATTCGCCGGCGTCGGGGGTATCGATGGCGAGCAGCCACACGGCAGCCTCACGGTGGTCGATCACCACGGCCCTGCCGGCGAAGAGCAACGCGGCATCCGGAGTGCCGGCCTGGACATCGCTGCCACCGGTCTCCCGCTTCAATTCATAGCCGAGGTAGCCCAACCAGCCGAGCGTGAATTCGCAGTCGTAGCCTTCCGGCGCCTTCAAAGCCTTGCGGCCCCACACGGTGTCCAACCAACGGAAGAAGGGTCCGGTGGTCTCCACGGTGGCGCAACCGGCACTGAGCCGGGTGGTTCCGGAACGGTGCGTTACGGCTTGGCCGAAGGAGCCGCCGTCGTCCGCGAGGATACTGAAGCGGCTGCGCTCGGCCGCGGCGTTGGAGGATCCGGCGTCGCCGACCGTGTCCCTGTTGGAGGACGTGTTGGAGGAATCGAGCCAGACGGCGTTGGCGGAGTGGGCGTAGAGCGTGTGGAACAGGGCCGCGGCGTCCGGCGTGGCATCTATCCGTTCGGCCTTGAGCTGCAAACCGCGGCGTGCCGAGAGCTCGGGAGCCAGCACGGGGGAGAGCGACGGGAGGTAGTTCAGCGCCTGCAGCGCGTCATCCGGGGCGTTGCCGTCAGCCCGGTTCAGCACCCTGACGTCAGTGTGGTCGAGGACGTCGTCGGTCTCCAGCCACTCGTCCTCCTGGGCCGCCCAGCTGTCCCAGAACGGTTCGTAGCTGCTGCCGTCCCGGGCCATCGCACGGTGCCTGCGGTCGTCCTCGGGAGCGTCCACCCAAACCACGGCGTCCAGCATCGGGCGGGCAGCATTCGCAGCGGCCCCGACGCCCTCGACGATGACGATTTCGGCAGGCAGCGTCACGTGGTTGCGGCCGTCGTAGTGCTTCTCCCAGTCCCAACTGACCCACTCGGCGGCGTCGCCGTGCCGCAGCGGTGCCAGGACCGTGGTGACGTACCGCTCGATGCCTGCAGCGAGGCCGTTCCAGCCCGGATAGATGTCCTCGAGATGGAACAGCGACACCTTGTGATGCATGCGGAGGCGGGCGGCAAGTTCGACGGCGAGAGTGGTCTTTCCGGCGCCGGACCGGCCATCGATGGCGATGATCACGGGTGCTGGGGTCATGAAATAGAGCGTACCTGCTGTGGGTCGTGGTGCCGTGCGTGCTGCCCGGCGGCCACGGCGTCGCGCGTGAAGGCGACAATCCCGGGGACGGCCGCCCGGATGAGGTCCCAGGTGACGTCGAAATCGTGGTGGCCCCCGTACCAGGGATCTTCGATGCCCAGGTCCAGGGTGCTCCGGCCAGCGACGGATGGGTCGAAGCTGCGCAGCATCCGGATCTTGGCGAGCGTCTCCGAATCCGGGGCGGCCTCATGCAGCCAGCCGTAGTGATCCACGTCGAGCGCCAAAATCAAGTCCCGCTCCCGGAACCACTCCTGGCGCCAGCTCCTGGCAAGGTGACCTTCGGAGTGGATCCGGTGTGCTGAAAGGACCCGTGCCGCACGCGGATCGATAGGGTGTCCGGCCTCGTATGAGGTGGTTCCCGCGGAGTCCACCACAACCGCTCCACCCAGCCCTCCGGCGTCGAACGCTTCGGTCAGCATGAGCTCCGCCATGGGTGAGCGGCAGATGTTTCCCGTGCAAACGGTGATGATGCGGTATGGGCTCGGCGCTGAGTACATGGAGCAAGCATGGGGGATCCCACCCCGTCTTGGCTAGTCAAAATTACAAGATTTGTAAAGTCGCTGGTGGAGGCGTAAAAGCGCAGGCTGGGTCAGGAAATCCGCAAATGCTCCAGGACTTCCTCGGCGCCGGGGTAGGCCGCCTGGGTGCCCTTCTTGGTCGTGGCGAGCGCCGCGGCAACCGATGCGAACGCCGCGGCTTCGGCCAAGGTCTCGCCCGCGGCGAGACGGGCAGCCACCGCGCCGGTGAAGGCATCCCCTGCACCGGTCGTGTCCACGGCATTGACCTTGGTGGGTGCGATCCGGGAGATCTGTTCTCCGGGCGCCGCGAGTGAATCCAGCACCACCGAGCCGTGGGACCCGAGGGTCACCAAGACCCGCTCCAGTCCCCGCTCGGCGAACTGGCTCCGGACTGACTCCCAGGCGCTGGCGTGCGCTCCCGGGTGCGGCATTTCGGCGTCGCCCAGGAACATGGACGCTTCATGGGCGTTCACCAGCAGGACGTCGCTCAAGGCGGCCAGGCTCTGCGGGATTTCGGCGTACGGGGAGAGGTTCAACAGAACTGTTGCGCCGGCGTCGTGCGCTGTTTTGGCGGCAGCTTCCACCGTGTCGAGGCCGACCTCCAGGCAGAGGCAGAGCACTGCCGCGTCGTCGAAGGCGTCCGCCGACACGTCCGCCGGGGCGAGCGTTCCGTTGGCGCCGGCCGAAATGATGATGTTGTTCTCCCCGTGCGCGTCCACCGCGATAACCGCGACGCCGGTGGCGGCATCCGCGGAACGGCGGACGCGCGAAACGTCCACGCCGCCCCCTTCCGTGGAGGCGAGCAGCATGGCGCCGTTGGAATCGTCTCCGACGGCGCCGATCAGGCTCACGGTGCCGCCCAGTTTGCTCGCCGCGACGGCCTGGTTGGCGCTCTTGCCACCGGGATTGACCGCGAAGCCATTGCCGTGGACGGTTTCACCGGGGAGCGGGAGCCGCTCGCAATAGATGGTCAGGTCCGCGTTCAAGGACCCGACGACGACGATCCGGCGGCTCACTTTCCGACCTCGGCTTCGAGGGGCTTGGGGATGAGCAGCGACGCCGCGAAGGCGGCAACCGTGATGGCAAGGCCGACGACGACGACCGTCAAATATGAGGCCTTGGCGTCGCCGAGCGCGGAGGTCGCCACAAGGACAGCCGGCAACACCAGGAAGCTCAGTCCGGCGCCGAGGTTGAAGGCCCCGGCGTTCATGCCGGGCAGGAAGCCGGGGTTGCCGGCGGGGGAGAGGACGACTCCGAGTCCATTGAGCATGATGTTGACCGTACCGGCGTACATGATGCCGAGCAAGGCCGTTCCCACGATCATGAGGGGGAGGCTGCTGAGTCCGAGGAACGCGATGACGGCCAGGGCCGCGATGCTGCCCAGCATGCCGATGCGCAGGACTTTGGTGTAGCCGAGCACGGGAGCGAGCCGGCCGCTGATGGGGCCGAATACCCAGCCGAGGAGGGCGTACGGCGTGAGGATCATGAGCGACATCTCGGTGGGGCCGACCCCGAATCCCGGTGCCGCGGCCTGGACGTAGGCCGGGACGATGCCGTTGATGACCGCGAAGATGCCGGTCATGGCGAGGGTGGTGGTCAGCAGCGGCGCCCACGTGGAACGCTGGCGGAGGTGGACGGTTTCCACCATCGGTTTCTTGGAACGCTTCTCCACCGTCCAGAAGGCGGCGAAAGCAACAGCAGCGACCACGATCAGCCCGATGGACAGCATGAGCGTTCCGGAAGAGAAGGCGCCAACCAGCTTGGATCCCTCATTGAGGGCTGTCAGGAGTGCGCCCACGGCGATGACGATGAAGAACACGCCCAGCCAGTCCATGCCGGTGCCCGCGGCAGGCTTGCTCTCGCCGGCAAGGATGGCGATCAAGGCCGTTGCCACGATGGCGAGGCCAACCATGAGCCAGAAGATGCTGCGGAAGCCGAAGTGCTCGGCGAAGTAGCCGCCCACGAAGGAGTCGACGCCGGCAACGCCGCCGTTGACTGCCGTGATGAGGCCCATCAGGGCTCCGTATTTGCGCGGGTTGTCGACGGCGGAGCGCAGCATGATGAGGCAGAGCGGCACGGTGGGGCCGCTGACGCCCTGGATGATGCGGCCCACGAAGAGCCAGGTAACGTCGGGCGCCATCGCTGCGATGACCGAGCCGATCGCCATCAGCAGCATCATGCCGAGGAGGATCTTCTTGCGTCCCACGATGTCGCTCAGGCGCGGCAGGAAGAGCGAGAACAGGGCTGCGGCCGTGAAGAACCAGGTCTGCGAGAGGCCGATGACTGCCTGGTCCGTGTGGAGCTCGTTGCCCATGGTGACCAGGGCCGGGCTGAGCATCGATGCGTTGAGCTGGAAGGCCACGCAGGCGGCCAGCAGGGCGACCATGAGTGCGGCGACGTTGCCGCGGTTGGTCTTGGTTTCATTGATGAGCGTGGTCATTTACTTTGCCTCTCCTGCGATGCTGACGGCGACGGCGGCGTCGGCGGCGCTCATGGTGGCGGGAGCGCCGGCGTCGGGCTCACCGATGCGGATGATCGCGTCGGTGACGAGGTTCCAGAACTTCTCGTGGTCAAGGTCGACCGCGACGGAGGTGTTGCAGTCGGCTGGTGCGGGGGCCCGGAAATCTGCCACGGTCATGCCCAGGGTGAGCTTGCCCTGCAGTTCGATGTCGACCGGGACCTTGCGGGTGGTCATCACGGTGGGGTCGATGACGTATGCCACGGCGCAGGGATCGTGCACCGGGGGATAGTCGAATCCCTGGGCGTCCTTGTAGGTCTTGGTGAAGAACTCCATCAGTTCCATGACGAACTTGGCCGGCTTGGTGCCGACGGCGGCGATCTTCCCGACCACCTCGGGAGTGGCCAGGGCCTGGTGCGTGAGGTCCAATCCGACCATCACCACGGGCCACTTTTCGTTGAACACGATGTGCGCGGCTTCGGGGTCGATGATGATGTTGAACTCGGCCACGGCACTCCAGTTGCCTACGTGGTAGCCGCCGCCCATGAGGACGACTTCCTTGACGCGTTCAACGATGCGCGGCTCCTTGCGGGCGGCCATGGCGATGTTGGTGAGTCCCGCGGTGGGGACGAGGGTGACGGTGCCCGGCTCGTGCGCCATGATCGTTTCGATGATCAGGTCCACGGCGTGGCGCGGGTCCAGTTCGATGGTGGACTCGGGCTGTTCGGGGCCGTCCATGCCGGTTTCGCCGTGGATGTCCGGTGCGGTTTCGATCGAGCGCACCAGCGGACGGTCGCAGCCGGCGGCAAAGGGAACACCCGTGATGCCTGCGATGGTGCCCACGGACAGGGCGTTGCGGGTGACCTTTTCGAGGGTCTGGTTGCCGACCACCGTGGTGACGGCGAGCAGCTCGATGTCCGGGTTGCCGTGGGCCAGCAGCAGGGCCACGGCGTCGTCATGGCCGGGATCACAATCCAGGATGATCTTCTTGCGTTCACGGGTCATGGTGTTGGGATCCATGTTCATCTCCACGTCATTGGGGCCTGCCGAGGCAGGGCGCTAAAGCATTCAGGGGAATTCTGGCACTGGCTTGCGTGTCGCGTCAAGCGCTTAACGCAAAACACGTCAAGCGCTTGATGCGTTGGCGCGTGGGAATTGGCTGATTCCGACTACGATCGTTGTATGGAATCCGCCGAACCAGTGCATCGGACCTCAAGCCGTACGCAGCGCGTCACCGCGGCGATGGTGGCCTCCTTGGCAGGGGTCTCGACTGCGACGGTGTCCTTGGTTGCCAATGGAAAAACCCAGGGCAGGGTCTCCGAGGACAACATTTCGCGGGTCCGCAGGGCCATCGCCGAGCTTGGCTACGTGGTGGATGGCATCGGCAGTTCCTTGGCCAAGGGCGTGAGCTCGATTGTGATCCTCGTGGCGCCGGACATTTCCAACCCCTTCTTCGCGAAGGTCATCGCCGGAGTCCGGGAATCGCTCGGCTCCGAGTACCAGCTGTTGCTATCCGTCACCGACGCCGGCGAGTTCCCCCGGGCGGAGGATGTCCGAAAGCTCATGGCCCTTCGCCCCGCCGGACTGCTGGTGGATGCGCCCAACGCGGCCTTCCTGGAGGACCTGTCCGTCGCCGGGCCCCTGGTCCTTCTGGATGCGCCTGGCCTTGAGGCCTACGCTCCGTCGGTGAACCTCGATGTCGCCCACGGCGCCCGTGAATTGGCCGCGCACCTTGCGGCCTCCGGACACAAGCGCGTTGCGTACGTGGACAGCGTGACGGGCACAGCGACATTCGAGGTGCGCCGGGCTGCCTTCTTGGATGAGGCAGATTCCTGCGGTATTTCGGTGGCGGACTCCCACATCATCAGTACCACCATCGACGTCGGCGCTGCCGCGGCTGCCTTCGCTGCCGCCTGGCCGGACTGGCAGCGCGCCGGGGTCACCGCCGTCGTCTGCGGAACGGACACCCACGCCTACGGTGTGCTGCAGGAGGCCCGCGTGGCCGGGGTCCGGATTCCGGAGGAACTCGCTGTCGCCGGCTTCGATGACCTGCCGTATTCGGCCACGAGCAACCCGAGCCTGACCAGCGTGCATTTGCCGGCCACCCCGCTGGGTCTCCAGGCCGGGAAACAACTCCGGGGCCTGATGGAAGGCCGCGAGCTGGAGCAACCGCAACTGACGCTCGAGAGCTCATTGGTGGTACGCGGCTCCACGGGCTTTCCCCTTTCCCCATCGATTGCTGAGTAATTGTCGCTTTGAGGGTTCAAAACGACCGTTTTGGAGCAATCGATGGAGGCTGTGGATAACTTCTGCGTCGCTGTCACCGCTGTGGAGCGCACTTGGCCGGTGGGGAGCAGTCGAGTTGTTTTAGTGGATGGCGGCGAGCAGCACTCCCACGGACATGAAGAGCACGCCGAAAGTGCGGTTGAGGACTTTTTGTCCGTGCGCGTTGTGCGTGAACCGTTGGAATGAACGGGCCGCCAAGGCGAAGAAGAACCACATGACGCAGATGTCGATGAAAACGATCGTGGTGCTGAGGATCAGATACTGCGGAATCAGTGGCTGCTCGGGGCGGATGAATTGCGGCATGAAGGCCAGGAAGAAGACGATCGCCTTGGGGTTGAGCAGGTTGACCCAAATGCCTCGCTGGAACATCGACCACGCCGGCTCGTTCCGCCGGGCCTCCACTTTTTCCTTGTCCAGGTCCGGCCGGTGCAGGAACTGCCGGATGCCCATGTACACGAGATATGCCGCCCCCGTGTAGCGGATCACGTTGAAAACCACGGGTGAGCTCGAGACCAGAACACCTACCCCGAGAGCCACGATCAGGATATGGATGATCAGTGCCGCCTGTTGGCCCAGCACTCCCCAGATGGAGCGGCGGAATCCGGAGTTGAGCGAGTTGCTCATCGTGGAGATGGCGCCTGCGCCGGGAGTGAAACTGATCAGGGTGCCGGCGCCTACCAGGGCCAGCCAAAGCGAAATTTGCACCAATCCAGCTTATGCCCGCAGGGCGGGACGGCGAGACGAATGGCTACCAGATCGTGCTGACGAGTCGGAATTCCTGGAGCACCCGATCGGACATCACAAGCGTCGAGCCCTCGACGGCGGCCCGTGAGTACTTGTAAGCCAGTTCATAGGCCGAGGCAGCTGAGGCAAAAGTTCGATTTTCGAGATCTTCGATGATCGACCGGGCCGTGCTGGACAATTGTTCTGGCCTGGTCATCGCGAGCACCAACGCGTTGGAATCCAAGAGGAACGCAGTCATTCCCACTCCGCCAGTTCTTGCTCCGTCTGAGGGTCGAACAGGTTGTCAGGAAGATCGATCTGACCCAGGAAGCCCAACTCGCGCTTTCGAGGATGCTCAATACGAACTATTCGTGGATGATCATGGTTTGAGGCTATTCGCGGCCGAGGAGCACAACCAGAGACCACTTAGCCTATGTGGACAACTGCCCGAGTTTGGCCACCTTCACCAGGAGATACTGCCGCTCCTGCAGACTCCCGGTCTTCTTCGCCGCGGTCAGCAAGCACTCCCGGGCGCCCGCAGGGTCGCCGGACATTTCGAGCAGGTGTCCGCGAACGGCGTCGAGCCTGTGCCAGTCTCCCAGCCCGGTCCCAAGCCCATCCAACAGCTCAAGGGCCGCCCGCGGGCTTTCCGCCATGGCCACCGCAACTGCCCGGTTGAGCGTCACCACCGGGCTTGGCGCTACGGCTTCGAGGACCGTGTACAACGCCAGGATCTGCGGCCAGTCGGTCTGGGCCGCGGACGGTGCCTCGGCGTGGACCGCCGCAATGGCGGCCTGCAGCTGATAGGGCCCCGGACGCCCGGCCCCCAGCACCGTTGACAAGAGTTCGAGACCTTCGGCGATCTGGGCCCGGTCCCACAGCCGGCGATCCTGCTCGGCGAGCGGCACCAACATCCCGTCCGGGAGGGACCTCGCGCGTCGTCGCGAGTCGGTCAGGAGCATGAGGGCCAGCAACCCGCCCGCTTCGAACTCGTCCGGGAGCAGCTCCCGAAGGAGCCGGGCAAGGCGGATGGCCTCGGCAGTGAGGTCTTCGCGCTGCATGGATGGGCCGGAACTGGCCGCGTAGCCCTCGTTGAAGATCAGGTACAGGACGTGGAGGACGACGCCGAGCCGCGCCTTTCGCTCGCCCGGTTCCGGGAGCTCGAAATGGGCTCCCGCCTTCTTGATGCTCTGCTTGGCCCTGCTGATCCTTTGGCCCATGGTGGCTTCCGGGACAAAGAACGCGCTGGCGATTTCCGCCGTCGTGAGCCCTCCGACCGCCCGCAATGTCAGTGCCAGTTGCGAGGGTGCTGACAGGGCCGGGTGGCAGCACAGGAAAAGGAGGGTGAGGGTGTCTTCCGCAATCCCGTCCGTCTCACTGCTCGGGGAAGGGTCTTCTCGAGGCGGCGGTTCCAAGGCCGCCGCGCGTTGTTCGCGTGCCTGCCGGGCACTTTCGCTGCGCCAGTAGTCCACCAAACGCCGTGAAGCGACCGTGAGCAGCCACGATCTCGGGTTCTCCGGAACACCGGAGGCGGGCCATTGCATTGCTGCCGCGAGCAGCGCTTCCTGGACGGCATCCTCGCATTCGGCGAACTGGCCGTGCCTTCGGATGAGCACGCCAAGGACCTGCGGCGCGAGCGTGCGCTGCAGGTCCTCGAACGTGGATTCCTTGGAAGGTGCGGCCAAGCGCTAGATCTCCGGCGGAGCGTCCTGGACGCGGCGCAGCTCCACAACCGGTGCGTATTTCACGATGCTGGAGCAGATTTCCACGGCCCGTTCCTCGCTGGCGACGTCCACTACCCAGTAGCCGATGAGGGATTCCTTGGCCTCGGCGAAAGGTCCATCGGTGGTGATGACCCCGTTGTCCGTCTGCTTGACCAGCTTGGCAGTACCAGGATCGGCCAATCCGGCGTTGAAGACCATCTCGCCGGAATCAGTAAGGTCCTTGTCGATCTGGATCATGAATCCGATCATTTCCCTGATCCACTCGGGGTCCGCGGCCTCCATCATGCCCTCGGCAGAACCAAACATCATGATCATGTATTTCATCTCGAACTCCTTTATCAGGGCGCTCCGTGTGGACGCCTTCGTTCATAAGTCGGAACTGCAGGACGGTTTTCGACATGGGCCGAGGGAAATTCCAAGAAACTTTGGGCGGCCGGCTAGGCCCGTGCGATGACTTCCCCGTTCGGGATCAGGAAGAAGCCGTCATCCGTGGAGCCCCAACGGTGCCAACCGGCGGCGATCCTGGCGAGGTCTGCCTCGTTGGCCAGGCCATATTCCAGCGCCTGCTCGGCAAAGGCGGAGTGCAGGACGCGTTCGCTCCACACACGCGACTGCCAGCGGCGCTGCTGCGCGGTGGCGTACAGCCAGTTGCTGCTGGAGGGAGCGACGTCGGTGAAGCCCGCCTGCTGCGCCCAGGACACGAGCCGCCGCCCGGCGTCGGGTTCTGCTCCGTTCCGTCGGGCGATCTTCTGGTAGAGCTCCATCCAGTCGTCGAGCTCGCGGACCTCCGGGTACCAGCTCATGCCGTGGAAATCGGCGTCGCGGACTGCAACGATGGCGCCGGGTTTGGCGACACGCCGCATCTCGCGCAGCGCGGCGACGGGGTCGGTCAGGTGCTGCAGGACTTGGTGGGCATGGACGAGGTCGAAGGTCTCGTCCTCGAAGTCCAGATCGTAGATATTGCCCGTGACGAACTCCACGTTTTCCACGCCACGCTCGGCCGCGAGCGTCGCAGCCTGCGCCACGATCTCGGCGGAACGGTCGAGCCCGACGACCTTCGCGGGAGCCACCAGCTCCGCGAAGTCGCACGTGATGCTCCCGGGCCCGCATCCGACGTCGAGCACCGACGTCCCGGCGGTGAGATGCGGGATGACAAACGCGGCAGAGTTCTCGGCTGTGCGGGAGGCGTGGGCGCGTACGACGGACTCGTGGTGGCCGTGTGTGTAGACGTCTTCAGGCTTCTGCTCGTTCATAGGGAAACGCTACCCCGATGGAGCCGAAAGCGGGCGGAACTGCGCGTGGCCCTTACGCCTGGGGCCGGTTCCGATACGCCGCCAGGAACGTGGCGATCCGCCGCACGGCTTCCTCGATCTCGCGGACGGATGGCAGGATGACGAAGCGGAAATGGTCCGGGGCTGGCCAGTTGAAAGCCGAGCCGTGGGAGACCAGGATCTTCTGGTCCTGCAGGAGGTCCAGGACGAATTTCTCGTCGCTCTCGATCGGGTAGACATCAAGGTCCAGCCGCGGGAACAAATACATCGCCCCGGCTGCAGGAACGCAACTCACCCCGGGAATCGCCGTCAGGAGCTTCAAGGCCAGGTCCCGTTGTTCGCGGAGCCTGCCGCCTGGCCTGATGAGTTCCTCGATGCTCTGGTAGCCGCCAAGGCAGGTCTGGATGGCGTGCTGCGCCGGAACGTTGGAGCACAAGCGGAGGGACGCCAGGAGCTCCAACGCTTCGCGGTATTCGGCAGTTGCCGCGTGCGGGCCGGTCACAGCGACCCAGCCGGCCCGGTAACCAGGCATCCGGTAAGCCTTGGAGAGGCCGCTGAAGGTGAGGACGCAGATGTCGTCTGCCACGGATGCCGTATGGATGTGCTGGGCGTCCTCGTAGCGGATCTTCTCGTAGATCTCGTCGGAGAAGAGGACAAGATCGTGCTTGCGTGCCAGTGCCGCGAACTCCTCCAGGATGTGGCGCGGGTATACAGCACCCGTGGGGTTGTTCGGGTTGATGATGACGATGGCTTTGGTGCGCTTGGTGATTTTGGCTTCGACGTCGGACATGTCCGGCCACCAATTCCGGCCCTCGTCGCAAAGATAGTGAACCGGCGTTCCGCCTGTGAGGGTCACCGTTGCCGTCCACAGCGGATAGTCCGGCGCGGGGATCAGGACCTCGTCGCCGTTTTCCAGGAAAGCCTGCAGCGTCATGGAAATCAGTTCGCTGACGCCGTTGCCGATGAAGATATCCTCGACGCCGATATTCATGAGGTTTTTGGTCTGGTAGTACTGCGAAATCGCTGTGCGCGCCGTGAAGATGCCTTTGGAATCGCTGTACCCTTGGGCGCCGCGGAGGTGGTGGATCATGTCCACCACAACCGACTCTGGAGCTTCCAGTCCGAACGGCGCGGTGTCCCCGAGATTCATCTTGAGGATGCGGTGCCCTTCGGCCTCCATGGTCTTGGCGGCTTGGAGGATGGGCCCGCGGAGTTCATAGCGGACGTTCTGTAGTTTGCTGGAGTGCTGCATCGGACGCATGGTTGATCATTTCACGTCCCGCGCCTCACTCCCATCGGATGATGACCGGCAGGCTGCTCGTGTTGGCCGAGACTTCGCGTTCGGTGCCGCGGACTGCCACCACAAAGTGCTGGAGATCGTCCGCCGAGGCCAGGACCTCGAAATGGCCGGTGGGATCGCTCACGACGGCGGTCGCCGACGAATGCGGGCGGATATAAGCCTCGGGGATGCCCTTGTTGTGGACGTCGACCAACCTGCCGTGGATGAGGCGGGCCAGCGTGGAAGCGGCAAGCAGGGGTTCGGCGACCGGAGGCCCGGAGGGCTCGTCGAGGCTTATGCCCACAGGGACGCGGACCAGGAAGCCGAGGCCTTGGCGGATCCCGGCGTCGTATTCGTCCGGTTGGAATTCACCGCTGGAGACCACGGAGTACTGGGTGTTTTGTTCGATGGCCACCAGGAGCTTCTCCATGTTGTCCAGTTGCGTGGGTCCATGGCATTCCACGGCCACTTTGAGCTCGAGGTCCAGCAGCGGCCCCTCCCGCCGGGACCGGCCCACCCTGTTCATGGCGACGGCGTGGACCGTGACGGGAGCGTCGGAGGATTGACCCCTTGGCGGTTCCGAACCGTCGTCGAAACGGACGCGCACTGGAGAGACGGCGTCGGAAAGTATCCCGAGGAGCTCGGTCAGGGATGATCGCACAACACCCACGGTGACACTCCAGTCCACAAAGTGGTCCAGCTAGCCGTTGTGCACTACGTTACTCCCGCACTGGTCCGCGAGTCACCGGGGTTCAGGCGTCACTCCATTCGATGGTTGGCTGTTTGCCGGGACGTCGTTGCGGGCCGTCTTGGTGGCCTCGATGACGCCTTGCATGAAAGTCATGACTACGTGGACTTCTTCCGGCGAAAGTGCGTCAATGACAGGGGTTATGGCGCCCGCCAAGGGAGAGAACAATTCGCTGCCGGTGGCGCGTGCGGAGTCAGTCATCTCCAGCTGGACCTGCCGACGGTCCTTTTCGCTGCGGCGGCGTGCCAAATGGCCTGCCCGGTCAAGTCGATCCACAAGCGCGGTTGTTGCCGGAGAACTCAGGTTGAGTGCCGCCCTGAGCGCCCCGGGAGTCATTGTCTTGCCCTCCCGCGCGGCGGCCACCATGGCCGCCAATGCGTTCAGGTCCGTTCGATGGAGATGGTGGCGGTTGCTGACAGCCTCCACGTAGCGCTCCGTTTCGACCGTGAACTGCTGGAGAAGCCCAAGGAGTGCCGCTGCGGACCGAACGTCGTGATTGTCATCCATGAGGCCTCCTTCAGCCTCAAATTATCCCACCGGGATGCCATTGACCAATTATCTCCATGATAGATATATTTCACCATGGAAGTAATTACGGAGGGGGCGGCCATGATCGACAGACGGCCTGGAATCGGGCGACGAAGCAGTTCGCGGTGGTGGGTGGCGGCGGCGGTGCTAGCGCTGGCGGCGTGGATGGTCATCGGTGGAATCGGCGGCCCGACCTTTGGAAAGCTCAGCGAGGTGTCCAGCAACGACCAAGCATCCTTCCTGCCGGCGAGCGCCGAATCCACCGAAGCCCGCGCATGGCAAAGCAAGTTCGCTTCCAGCGGCAGTGTTCCCGCGGTGGTGCTGTTCGAGTCTCCCGAGAAACTTTCACCCGCTCAACTGGCCGGATTGGCGCCCCTCGGCACCCAGCTGTCCGCCGTCGCCGGGGTCAGCCATTCGACGGCGATGGTCGGGCCGATTCCGTCCGCGGACGGCAAGGCGGTGCAATTCATCGTCCCCGTGGAGGAAGGAAACGGTGTCAAGGAGAGCATTCAAGCACTTCGCGCAAACGCGACGGGGTATGCGGCGGGGGCAGGGCTCCCCGCTGGAACAACCAGCTACGTGACGGGACCGGCAGGCTTTCTCGCCGATTTGGTGAACGCTTTTGGCGGCATCGACGGGATATTGCTCTTCGCGGCGCTGGGCGCCGTCCTGGTCATCCTGCTGGCAGTCTATCGATCCGTGGTGCTGCCCTTTGTGGTGCTCCTTACTGCCGTCTTCGCGCTTTGCGGGTCCATCTTGGTGGTCTTTGCCTTGGCGAAGGCGGGCGCAATCCAATTGACAGGACAGAGCCAAGGGATCCTGTCCATCCTGGTGGTGGGCTCGGCCACCGACTATGCGCTCCTCTTTGTGGCCCGTTACCGTGAGGCCTTGGGTGACGCGTCAAACAAATGGTCGGCTGTGGGACGCGCGTACAAGGGTAGCTTTGGGGCCATTGTGGCGTCCGGCACGACGGTCGCGCTGGCGTTGCTTTGCCTGCTCTTCTCGGAACTGAATTCAAACCGGGGGCTGGGGCCTATCGGAGCGATCGGAATCGTCTTCTCAATGTTGGCTAGCCTCACGCTGCTTCCCGCGGCGCTTGGACTTCTCGGCCGGTCCGCATTTTGGCCGCGAACGCCGAGGAAAGCCCAGGCCGCGAGTGCTGCGGCGAGTGCCGCCGTCGCCGCCCCGGCCCACTCCAACATTCCCCGGGTCTGGAGGCGTCTGGCCGGAATCATAGCCAAGCGGCCCAGGGCCGTATGGCTGGGGGCCGCCGCCGTTTTGGTGGTCTGCGCTTCAGGCCTGCTGCAACTCCAGGCGAGCGGTGTTCCGCAGTCGGCACTCATCCTGAGCAAATCCGAGGCTGTGGACGGCCAAACGGCTGTGGGCCGGCACTATCCGGCCGGCGCAGGAAGCCCCGTAGTGGTGGTGGCCGAGGAAAAGTCGGCAGCCGTGGTGCTTGCCGAAGTCAAGGCCCAGGAAGGCATCTCGGATGCATCCGTGGTTGCCGTTCCACCGGATTCCGGAGCCCGACCGCTGGCTGACGCCGCGACCGGTGCTGCCCCCTTGGTGCGGGACGGACGGGTGTTGATCAATGCCACCCTGTCCTCGGAGGCCGACTCGGCGAAGGCCGAACAGACCATCGCCACGCTCCGGCAGAAGCTCCATGACACGGCCCCCGGAACCCTGGTGGGAGGAACCACGGCCACGGCCACGGACACCAACGCGAGCGCGCAGTCGGATTTGTGGCGCATCATCCCGATCGTCTTGGCGGTCATCTTGTTGGTGCTCATGGCACTGCTGCGGTCCATCCTGGCGCCGCTCTTGCTGATAGGAACCGTGGTGCTGTCCTATGCCGCCGCGTTGGGTGTCTCGGCCTGGGTGTTCAACCATGTGTTTGGATTCCCCGGAGCGGATGCCTCGGTTCCGCTCTTCGGTTTTGTCTTCCTTGTAGCCCTCGGCGTGGACTACAACATCTTCCTCATGACCCGCGTCCGGGAGGAGTCGATGCTCAACGGAACCAGGGCCGGCATCTTGAAGGGGCTCGGTGCCACCGGCGGAGTGATTACCTCGGCCGGCGTTGTCCTTGCTGCAACCTTTGCCGCCCTGGGGGTCATTCCGATCCTCTTCCTTGCGCAGATTTCCTTTATCGTGGCGTTCGGGGTGCTGCTCGACACGACGATCGTGCGATCGCTCCTGGTGCCTGCGCTGTCCTACGACGTCGGGTCCCGCATCTGGTGGCCGGGACGCTTGGCCCGCCATCCGGCGTCGAAAGAGGATCAGCGGGCGGCCACGGCTTCCTGATCCCGCCACCAGGCCACGGTCGCCGCCATCGCGTCCGCGCGCGGCGTCGGTTCCAGCCCGAGCTTGGCCTGGCTCGCCGTGGAATCCATGACGAACGGCCGCTCAAACTGGTACATCATTTCGGCCAGCTCCCGCATGTCGGTTGAAAACAAGCCGAGTGCCCGGAGCAGCCAACCGGGAACCACGCTCAGCTTCGGTTCGGGAACGCCGGCCGACCGTGCGAAGTTGCCGGCAATTTCCCGCATCGTCATTGCCGGTCCCGTGGGGGCGTGCAGCACCGAGTTCCAGAGTTCGGGCTTCTGGGCCGCGGCGATCATGGCTGCGGCGAGATCCGGGACATAGGTGAAAGAGTGCGGCTGCTCGGCGCTTCCGAGAACCTGGACTGTCTTGCCCTTCAGTATCAGCGGGACCATGCGCTCGCCGGCATGCGCCATGCGTGCCCGTGGACCGAAGAAATCGCCTGCCACCACGCTGACGGTGTTCGCGGCGTGGGTTTGCCGGGCCTTCAGCAGGGCGGAACGGATCCCGCGTTTCCCGCCGGCCGCTTCGCGCGGGCTGCTTTCAGTGAGGGTATTGTCCGGCTCGCTGTAGGAGTAAAGGCTTTCAGGGAAGACGACGACGGCGCCCGCCGCCCATGCCGCGTCCATCACCACCCGCTCTGCAACAGGGAGTTCGGCCGCCCAGGCTTTGGCGCGATAGGCGGAACCGTGGATGCAGTGGAAGACGGCCGCGGCCCCGTCGAAGGCTTGCACCAACTTCGCCGGGTACGAGACATCCACGCGGAGCTTTTCGACCAGCGGGTGGTCCGGGCCGCTACCTGAGCGCGTCAGGACACGCACCTGTTCTCCGCGGTCCGCGAGTTGTTCGGCAATGGTCCATCCGACGGGGCCTGCTCCTGTGACGACATACATGGTGTTGCTCGCTTTCCGGCTGGGATCTATTGGTGGAAGTCTTGATTAGAGAGCGGTGCTCTCTGAATTCAGGATGGATCCTTTCGAATTGCATGTCAAGAGCATTGCTCGCATTTGTTTCCAGTGCTCTCCTTTATGGCATGCTGGATGCATGGACCTCCCCTTAGTTGCAGCGGCCAAGCAATCGACGCCCCGAGAGCGGGCCCGGGCCCAGACCGTGGCGGACATCATCCGGCTGGGCCGTCAGCACCTTGCTTTGCATGGCGCCGCGGGCCTGTCCCTGAGGGCAGTTGCGCGCGACCTCGGCGTGGTGTCTTCTGCTGTGTACCGCTATGTGGAGAGCCGCGACGAACTGCTGACCCTCTTGCTGATTGACGCGTACGGAGAGCTGGGCGACGACGTGGATGCCGCCGTCGACGCCCTCCCTGAAGGCGACTATCGTGGCAGGTTCCTGGCGCTCGGCCGTGCCGTGCGGCAGTGGGCCCTGCGCGAGCCGGCGCGGTACGCCCTCCTGTTCGGCAGCCCGGTGCCCGGATACCAAGCGCCCGCGGAACGGACCACCGAACCTGGAACGCGGGTGATCTACCGGATGGTGGGGATCTTCGACGCCGCCTACCGCGCGGGCGCCTTGGCCGCCGAAGTGGCGCCCGCCGTCGTCGTTCCTCCCGCCCTCGCCGCGAACCTGGCGGCGGTCCGGGCCGAACTGGGCGTGGCCGTTCCGGAGCCCGCGTTGGCCCGGGGCGTGCTGGTGTGGACATCGGTTTTCGGCGCGGTCAGCTTCGAGGTGTTCGGCCAATACGGCGCCGACACCTTTGCCGCGCGGGACGAGCTCTTTGAGCACCAGCTCGAGGTGCTGCTGGGGGTCGTGGGGCTGTAGCCGCGAATGTACAGTAACTGCATGGGTCGTGGACTTGCTGACATCGGCGCGGAGGGCGTGTTGCTGGCCGGTGCAGGCCGCGCCATCCTGATGCAGGTCGCCGATCCCGCGGTCGGTCACGGCGTCGCCGAGCACAGCAATTTCGCCGAGCGGCCACTCGACCGCTTGCGTGCCACCATGACGTACGTCTACGCCGTGGTCTATGGCTCGGAAGAGCAACTGGCGGCGGTGCGCCGGGCCGTGAATCGTGCGCACGCCCCGGTTCGCCGGCCAGCGGACGAGGCGTCGAACGGGTACAACGCCTTCGATGCGCACTCCCAGCTCTGGGTCGTGGCCACCCTCTATGACACCGCTGTCACCGTTTACGAAAAGGTCCACGGAGCCCTCGACGACGACACTGCCGACCGGATCTACCGTGAGTATGCGCGGATCGGGACGGCCTTGCAGCTTCCCGCGGAACTCTGGCCGGCCGACCGCCCGGCCTTCGCGCGCTATCGGGACGATTCCTTGCGGCACCTCGAACCGGATGCGGCCGCTTTGCGAGTGGCCCACGAGCTCCTGTACCCCGCGAGCGGGCCGTTCTTGATGCGTTTGAGCATGCCGTTGGTCCGCCTGCTGACAGCCGGGCTCTTGCCGGAGCAGCTTCGCGCGGGATTCGGACTTCCTTGGAAGGCGCGTCACCGGCGCAGCTTCGACGCCATCATGCGGTTGTTGGCCGTGGCTTATCCGAGGCTTCCGGAAAAGGTCAGGCATTGGCCGAAGAACTACTATCTTGCCCAGCTCGGCCCGGGCGAATAACGCGCCGGCCCGTCCTCGACATCGCCGGAACGCTGCGCAGTCGCCGGAGCGTTCCGGCGAACCGGCACTGTTCCCGCGAGCTCGACGTCGGCCCTCAACCGGGCGTTCTCCCACGGCGAAATCGCCCATGGATCCCTGAGTTTCCGGGGTTCATGGGCTCTCGTTGAAAAGAGTTGAGCCTACTCGACTCAACTTTGGATTGACATTGAATGAGGCCTGAGTACAGTTGAGTGCAGAACGCTCAACTAGCCGAAGGTTGAGTGCTCCCCGGCTCCGAACCCTCCATGAGGAAAGGAATCGGGTGAAATCTCGATCGTCGGCCATTGAAAGGAAGCACCATATGTCACGCGCTGTAGGTATCGACCTCGGAACCACCAACTCCGTCGTCTCTGTTCTCGAAGGTGGCGAGCCCACCGTCATTGCCAACGCCGAGGGTGGCCGCACCACGCCGTCGGTCGTTGCATTCTCCAAGTCGGGCGAAGTCCTGGTCGGCGAAATCGCCAAGCGCCAGGCCGTCAACAACATCGACCGCACCATCGCTTCCGTGAAGCGCCACATGGGCACCGACTGGTCCGTCGCCATTGACGACAAGAAGTACACGCCGCAGGAAATCTCCGCGCGCATCCTCATGAAGCTGAAGAACGACGCCGAGAGCTACCTCGGCGAGAAGGTCACCGACGCTGTCATCACCGTCCCGGCCTACTTCAACGACGCCGAGCGCCAGGCCACCAAGGAGGCCGGCGAGATCGCCGGCATGAACGTTCTCCGCATCGTCAACGAGCCCACCGCCGCTGCACTTGCGTACGGCCTGGACAAGGGCAAAGAAGACGAACTCATCCTGGTCTTCGACCTCGGTGGCGGCACGTTCGACGTCTCCCTGCTGGAAGTCGGCAAGGACGAAGACGGCTTCTCCACCATCCAGGTCCGCGCCACCGCCGGCGACAACCGCCTCGGCGGCGACGACTGGGACCAGCGCGTTGTTGACTACCTGCTGAACCAGCTCAAGATCAAGGGCATCGACCTTTCCAAGGACAAGATCGCCCTGCAGCGCCTGCGCGAAGCTTCTGAGCAGGCCAAGAAGGAACTCTCGTCCTCCACCAGCACCAACGTCTCCCTCCAGTACCTCTCCGTCACCCCCGACGGCCCGGTCCACCTGGACGAGCAGCTGACCCGTGCCAAGTTCCAGGACCTCACCAAGGACCTGCTCGAGCGCACCAAGAAGCCGTTCCACGACGTCATCGCCGAGACCGGGATCAAGCTCTCCGAAATCGACCACATTGTGCTCGTGGGCGGTTCCACCCGTATGCCCGCCGTCTACGACCTCGTGAAGGAACTCGCCGGCGGCAAGGAGCCCAACAAGGGCGTCAACCCGGACGAAGTTGTTGCCGTTGGCGCAGCCCTCCAGGCTGGTGTGCTGAAGGGCGAGCGCAAGGACGTCCTGCTGATCGACGTCACCCCGCTCTCCCTCGGTATCGAAACCAAGGGCGGCGTCATGACGCACCTGATCGAGCGCAACACGGCCATCCCCACGAAGCGTTCCGAGACCTTCACCACCGCTGACGACAACCAGCCGTCCGTGGCCATCCAGGTCTTCCAGGGCGAGCGTGAATTCACCCGCGACAACAAGCCGCTGGGAACGTTCGAACTGACCGGCATCGCACCGGCCCCGCGCGGCGTCCCGCAGGTCGAGGTCACCTTCGACATCGACGCCAACGGCATTGTCCACGTCTCCGCCAAGGACAAGGGCACCGGCAAGGAGCAGTCGATGACCATCACCGGCGGCACTGCGCTGTCCAAGGAAGACATCGACCGGATGGTCCGTGAAGCCGAGGAGCACGCAGCCGAGGACAAGGCCCGCCGCGAGGCTACCGACACGCGCAACACTGCCGAGCAGCTCGCCTACTCCGTGGACAAGCTCATCGCCGAAAACGACGACAAGCTGCCTGAAGAGGTCAAGACCGAGGTCAAGGCCGACGTCGACGCCCTCAAGAAGGCCCTCGAAGGCACCGACGACGCAGCAGTGAAGACCGCTTTCGAGAAGCTGCAGCACTCGCAGTCGAAGCTCGGCGAAGCGATCTACTCGCACGCCGGTTCCCCGGATGGCGCAAGCAGCGCCGCTGGTGCTGAGGGCGCTCACGCCGATGCCAAGGCTGCCGACGAGGACATCGTCGACGCCGAGATCATCGACGAAGACGAAAAGAAGTAAGCATGCCTCACCACGGCAACGACGCAGAGCACTCACCGTCCAACAACGAGGGCAACGAGCAGCACAAGCCGGTCATTCGGGACAACCGCAAGGTTGACCCGGAGACCGGGGCCGCCCGCCACACCCAAGGATCGGCAGCTGAATCCAACGCCGCTGCCGCCGAGGGCGACGCCCTGTCCCAGGCTGAGGAAATCCTCAACGGCGTGGAGGTTCCGGCTGAAGAGTCGGTAGCCCCCGGAGCCGCTGCAGAAGCAGCGGCCGCGGAACTCCGCAACGACCTCCTGCGCCTGCAGGCCGAGTACGTCAACTACCGCAAGCGCGTCGAACGCGACCGCGCCGTCGCAGGGGAAATGGCCGTCATCGGCGTCCTGAACTCCCTGCTGCCGGTGCTGGACGACGTCGACGCCGCCCGCCAGCACGGCGACCTCGTGGACGGCCCGTTCGCAGCGATCGCCGCCAAGCTGGAGAATGCGCTGAAGACGTACGGCCTGGAACGCATCGCGGAAACCGGAGTCGAATTCGACCCCACGATCCACGAAGCACTCATCCAGCAGCCGGGCGAGGACATCGAAGTAGACACGGTCAGCCAAGTGCTGCGCTCCGGCTACAAGTCGGGCGAGCGCGTGCTGCGTGCGGCACAGGTGATTGTGGCTGTGCCGGCGTAGGGTTTCGCCTCACCGTGCCTTCGCGGATGAGGGGGAGCATCGCGAAACGAGACAAGGGGCCCCGCCCCTTCGCCGGGTGGCCCAGGATCTGCGATCCTTGGTCACCCGGCTTCGGCAGCGGATATTGGCCTTCCCAACACTCGCAAGCTCGTGTCGGGGCCCTCGGCCAGATCCTTAGATGCCACTCCCGGGCCCCTTGCCTCGCTCCGCTCAGACGGTCGTCTCACCTAAGGTGGGATAAGCGCAGCGCACGCAACTTAACCAGAAACGAAAGAGAGTAGCCGAGTGGCCAGCCAGGACTGGGTTGAGAAGGATTTTTACGCCATCCTTGGTGTCGCCAAGGACGCCTCTGACGCTGACATCAAGAAGGCGTACCGCAAGCTTGCGCGGAAGTACCATCCGGATACCAATTCCGGGGATGCTGCTGCGGAGAAGAAGTTCAAGGACATCTCAGAGGCCTATTCGGTCCTCTCGGATGCCGAGGAGCGCCAGCAGTACGATGCCATTCGCGCCATGGGCGGTGCACGCTTCGCTCCGGGCGCAGCTCGCGGCGGGCCGGCCAATGGCGGCTTCGAGGACCTGTTCGGCGGGCTTTTCGGCGGCGGCGGACGCCAGCCTGGCGGTGCCGGCGGCATCCCTCCCGAGTTCGCTGACCTGTTCGGCGGCGGCTTCGGTGGTGGGCAGACCGGCTTCCAGCGCGCCCCGCAAAAGGGCAGCGACCGCACGGCGTCCACCTCGATTTCCTTTGCCGGATCCATTCATGGCACCACGGTGAGCCTGCGCGAAAGCAACGGCAACGTCATCGACGTGAAGATTCCCGCGGGCATCAGGGACGGCCAGAAGGTCCGCCAGCGGGGCAAGGGCAACCCCGGGGCGGCCGGCAACGGGGACCTCATCATCACGGTGAACGTCAAGCCCCACGATTTCTTCAACCGCGACGGCGACAACATCCGCATCCACGTCCCGGTCACCTTCGCTGAGGCGGCTCTGGGTTCCAACATCCACGTGCCAACGCTCGACGGCGACACGGTCACCGTCCGCGTCCCGGCGGGCACGCCTTCCGGGCGCACGCTCCGGGTCAAGGGCCGCGGCGTCAAGACGTCGAAGGGCACCGGGGACCTGTTGGTGACAATCGACGTCTCCGTACCGCAGAACCTCAACAAGCAGGCCGAGGAGGCCGTCAAGGCGTTTGCCGCGGCCACTGCCGACGCCGACCCCCGCCACGACCTGGCCTCCAGGGCCCGCTTGTAGCGGCAGAACACAATGGGAGGGGACGCAGGCATGGGCATCGACATCAACCAGCCGATCTTCGTCATCTCCGTCGCGGCCGAACTGGCTGACATGCACCCGCAGACCTTGCGCCAGTACGACCGCCTCGGCATCGTGTCGCCGAGCCGTGCCCCGGGCAAGTCCCGACGATACTCCCAACGCGACATCGACCGCTTGCGCGAGGTCCAGCGGCTCTCCCACGAAGGCGTGTCCCTCGAGGGCATCAAGCGCATCCTCGAACTCGAAAACCAGGTGGCCGCGCTGCAATTCCGCGTTGCTGAACTGAGCGAGGAACTGCAACGCAGGCGCAGCCCGATGGAGGCCCGCGTTTTCGCGGCGGGAGCAGCCGGCGACGTCGTCAGCCTGGCCCGCGGGCAGCGCCCCCGGGCGCGGTCCCAGGCAATCGTGGTGTGGAGACCGCGGACGGGGGAGTAGTCCCTAGGCCTGCGAGAGGGAAGCCAGCAGCACCGGCCCTTCCTGGCCGGCCCACGTGCCCCGCAGGACAGCCGAATTTTCCGGACCCGGTGTCCCCGGAACGAGGACACGGTTCACCTGCACGGTGAGTTGACCGGCGTCGATACTGGTGATGCCGTCTTCGGTGATCGGGGCCGCCGGGCTCAGCGCAGGCACTTCGCTACCGGGGGTACCGCTGCCCTTGACCTCGACGGAACTCTTGCGAGGCTCCAGCACGCCGTCCATATCCACGAACTGTTCGGCCTCCCGCTGACCAGTGACGATGACGGTGGCCAGGGCAGCGACGTAGACGGGATCGGCGCAGGCGTCGTACACCCACCGCGTGCCCAAAACGGAGTGTTCCATGGTGCCGAGGAACGAGTCCTTTGCCCCGGGCAATTCCGAACCCCGGTAGCTCAGGGGAACCTGGTAGATCTTGCCGCCGTGGGAGACCAAGTGGGTCTCGAGGCCGACTTCGCCGTCCGGATCATCGAAGCGGTATGCGCCGAGCAGCTCGGGCGGTGCGGAGCCGTCCTTGGTGAACCACGGCTGGACGGGCAAGTACTTTTCGATGAGCTCACGTTTGCTGGGACTCAGGGTTGCTTGATGGATGATAGCCATGCGGTCCAGCCTAGTTGGCCAGTGCGGGCGCGGAGACTGCTCTCGGGGTCCAACGCAGGTGCGTGTTGTCGGCGTCGGACTCGCGCTCTTTCAAGAGTGAAAGCCTGGGCCTAACGGCATCCGTGCGGGAGCTCGGCGGTTTGCGTCGCCCCGCCCGGAACTGCGGCACCCACTGCGCCCCGGGGCCTTGGTATTCCTGCTCGGCTGCGGCGTGGAGCGTCCACTGGGGGTCGAACAGGTGCGTCCTGCCCAGTGCCACGAGGTCGGCCCGCCCGGCAAGAAGGACGGAGTTGACGTCGTCGTAGCTGGAGATGGCACCGACGGCGATGACGGCTGCTCCGGCGGGTGCGGCGACCTCCTGGCGGATGCGGTCGGCGAAAGGCGTCTGGTAGCTGCGGCCGAAAGCCGGTTGTTCTTCCTTGGCGACCTGGCCGGTGGAGACGTCGATGCCCGCGGCGCCATGGGCTACGAATGCCCGCGCGATGTCGAGCGAGTCGTCTGAGGTGTTGCCGCCTTCGATCCAGTCCGTCGCGGAGATGCGTACCGTCACAGGCTTGCTGGCAGGCCACGCCGCACGGACGGCGTCGAACACTTCCAGGGGGAACCGCAGGCGGTTCTCCAAGCTGCCGCCGTACGCGTCCGTCCTGCGGTTGGACACGGGTGAGAGGAACGAGGAAAGCAGGTAGCCGTGGGCGGCATGGACCTCGAGGAGGTCGAAGCCTGCCTCTTCGGCACGGAGGGTCGCGGCGACGAACTCAGCCTTGATGGCGGCCATTCCTGCGTGGTCGAGTTCCACAGGCGTCTGGTTGCCGGGACCGTATGGCAGGGCCGTCGGTCCAACAGCCTGCCAGTTGCCGGATGCGAGCGGTTCGTCGATGCCTTCCCACATGAGCTTGGTGGAGCCCTTGCGGCCGGAATGACCCAGCTGCGCACCGATCTTGGCCGTCGAACGCGCATGGACGAAGTCCACGATTTCCTTCCAGCTGTCTCGCTGTGTGTCCGTGTACAGGCCGGTGCAGCCGGGGGTGATCCGCCCGGTCTCGGAAACACACACCATTTCTGTCATGACCAACCCGGCGCCGCCGAGTGCCTTGGAACCGAGGTGTACTTTGTGGAAGTCGCCCGGGACGCCATCCACCGCGGAGTACATGTCCATCGGAGAGACCACAATGCGGTTCTTGAGCTCCAGTCCGCCGATCCGGAACGGTTGGAACATGGCCGGGGCAGTCTCCGTCAGTCCTTGGGACTCGGCGAAGTTGCGGTCTACGGCGTCGGCGAATTCCGGGTCGCGCAGGCGCAGGTTTTCCTGTGTGATGCGGCGGCTCCGGGTGAGGAGGTTGAAAGCGAACTGCGTCGGGTCCTGCCCCTTGTATTGGGCGATCCGCTCGAACCATTCAAGCGAAGCCTGGGCGGCGCGCTGTGTGGATGCGACAACGGGACGACGCTCCGTTTCATAGGCAGACAACGCCGACTCCACATCCGGGTGCTCGTGCAGGCACGCGGCGAGTGCCAGGGAGTCCTCCATGGCCAGTTTCGTTCCGGAACCGATGGAGAAGTGTGCGGTATGAGCCGCATCGCCGAGCAACACCACATTGTTGTGGCGCCAGCTCTCGTTACGGACCGTGGTGAAGTTGATCCATTTGGAGTTGTTGGACAGGACCTCGTAGCCGTCCAGTTCTTCCGCGAAGATCGTGCGGATCTTGGCAATCGCCTTCTCGTCGGACACCCCTGGCGGGAAGACGTCGGTTGCGGTCTCGTCGAAGCCGGCTGCCCGCCACACGTCCTCGTGCATCTCGACAATGAACGTGGATCCTTCGTCGGAATACGGGTAGCCATGGATCTGCATGACGCCCCATTCTGTTTCCTTGACGAAGAACTTGAACGCCTCGAACACCTGGTCCGTACCGAGCCACATGAACTTGTTGGGCCGCAGATCGAGGGTCGGAGCGAAGGAGTCCGCGTACTTCGCGCGGATCTGGGAGTTGATGCCATCCGCTGCGAGGACCAGATCATAGTTGGCCTCAAGCTCTTCCACCGCCGGCGCAAGGGTCTGGAAACGCAGGTCGACGCCGAGCTCGGCACACCGGCGCTGAAGCAGTTCCAGCAGTTCCTTGCGACTCATGGCCGCAAAGCCCTGGCCGCCCACCGTCACCGTTTCGCCGCCGAAGTGGATGTCGATGTCGGACCAGCGGGCGAAGCGCCGGCTCATGTATTCGGCCACGGCGGGGTCGGCGTTGCCGATGCCGCCGAGAGTCTCATCGGAAAATACGACGCCGAAACCGAAAGTGTCGCTGGCGGCGTTGCGTTCCCAGAGGGTGATCTTGTGGGACGGGTCGAGTTGCTTCATCAATGCCGCGAAGTACAGGCCGCCGGGGCCGCCCCCTACGATTGCGATTTTCATGCTTTTGCTCCTTCGCAGGCCTGGCCCAAGCCTGCGCTGGCAAGCTGTTCGGGGTCGTCGTTGATGCGGTCGCGCAGCTTGAAATGCTGCAGCTTGCCGCTGGGGTTGCGGGGAAGTTCGTCGACGAACCGGATGTCCCGCGGGTACTTGTAGGGGGCGATCGTCCGTTTGACGAAGTCCTGTATTTCCTTGCGCTTCGCGTCATCGCCCCTGACGCCTTCGCGCAGGACGATGAATGCGCAGACGACGCTGCCGCGTGCTTCGTCGGGGCGGCCGATGACCGCGTTCTCCACTACGTCGGGGTGCAGGTCGATGGCGGTTTCCACTTCGGGGGCGCCGATGTTGTAGCCGGAGGAAACGATCATGTTGTCCGACCGGGACTGATACGTGAAGTACCCGTCCTCGTCTTTCGTGAAGGTATCGCCGGTGACGTTCCAGCCGTTGACCACGTAATTCGCTTGCCGTGGGTCGTCCAGGTAGCGGCATCCGGTGGGGCCGATGACGGCGAGCCGGCCAAGCTGCCCGGGTCCTAGTTCCAGGCCCTCGTCGTCGAGGATGGCTGCCCTGTACCCGGGCACGGCCCGTCCGGTGGTGCCGGGCCGGATGTCATCCCCGGACGCGGAAATGAACACATGCAACAGTTCGGTAGCTCCGATGCCATTGACGAGCCGGAGACCGGTGGCCGCCCGAACGGCTTCCCACGTTTCCTTGGGCAAGTGCTCGCCCGCCGAGACCGCTACCCGGAGCTCGCGGAGCAGCGATCCGCGGCCTTCCTTGAGGATGGCCCGGTACGCAGTTGGTGCAGTGAACAGGATGGTGGCCCCGGCAGCGGCGGCACTCTCGGCAAGTTCCACAGGGGTGGCCCGTTCGGTCAACAACGAGGATGCGCCGAAGCGCAGGGGGAAGACCACCAGCCCACCGAGGCCGAACGTGAAGGCGAGGGGTGGTGAACCGGCAAACACGTCGTCAGCGGTTGGCTGCAGAATATGGCGGGCGAACGTGTCGGCGTTCGCCAGGATGTCCCTGTGGAAATGCATGGTGATCTTGGGCGTGCCCGTGGTGCCCGACGTCGGGCCGAGCAGCGCGACGTCGTCGGCGGAGGTCGGAACGGCAGCGAACTCGCCGCTCTTGGCGTCACAGCGGGACGCGAGGTCGCCGGCGTCGTCTGATCCGTAGGAGAGGACAACGGTGTCCTCTCCTGCCGCCGCGAGCAGTTCATCCATGAACCGGTGGTCGGAGATGGCTACGGCCGGACGCGTAAGGCTGATGAGCGTGCCGACCTCGCTGGAACGCAACATCGGCATGGTGGTGACAACAACGGCTCCCGCTTTGAGCACGCCAAGCCAGGCCGCGACAATCCAGGGATTGTTCGGACCGCGCAACATGACGCGGTTGCCAGGCACCACTCCGAGGTCCTCGGTGAGGACCTGGGCAACTTGGTTGGCGCGCCGCCGCAGCTCACCGTACGTCCAGACCGTGCCGTCGGGGGTCCGCAGAGCGGCCCGCTCTGCACCATGGCTTGCGACGGCGTCGTCAATGAGCACCGCCGCTGCGTTGAGCGTCGCCGGGTACTGGAGTTCCGGCAGGGTGAATTCGAGGGTCGGCCACGTGCCGGCCGGTGGCAAATGGTCGCGGGTAAAGGTGTCCACGTGGGCTGATCTCAACATTGTCATGGCCACTCCTTTCAGTAATACGGCAGATAAGTCGAAGGTGTTCAGGAGCCGGCGCGGATCATGCCCTCTTGGGCAACCGTTGCCAGCAGGCGTCCTTGCCTGTCAAAGAAACGGCCCGTGGCCAGCCCCCTGTTGCTTTGCCCGGACACGGCCTCCTGGGCGTACAGGACCCAGTCATCCGCGCGGCCGTCCCGGTGGAACCACATGGAGTGGTCCAGGCTGGCCGTGGCAAGTCCGGGGCTGGACCAGTGGAGCCCGTTCACCCGGAGCAGAGGCTCGAGGATGGTGTAGTCGCAGACGTATGCCAGCGCGGCCCGGTGCAGATCTGCCGTCGCGTGTTCGTCACCGGCGTCGGGCAATTGCTCGAAGGCTTTCACCCAGATTGCCTGGTGCGGCACAGAATCGCCTTCGACCTGCAGATATACCGGCCCGGGAATGTGTCGCATGTCGAAGCTGCGCTTCGAGGACCAGTACTCGGCAGCAGGCCCTTCGACCCCCTGTAGGACCTCGGCGGCACTGCGCAGGGATTCGGGTTCGACGGCGGTAGGCGCCGGAGGCTGGAACTCCGGACCGTCTTCGGGAACCTGGAAGGAGCCCATCGCCGCATACACGGTCTTGCCGTTCTGGTGTCCACGCACGCTGCGGGTCGAGTATCCACGGCCGTCGCGGAGGCGTTCGACCTCATAGCGGACCGTGGCCCTGATCTCCACGGGGCGCATGAAGTAGCTGTGCATTGAGTGCAGCTGCCTGTCAGCGTCGACCGATCGCATCATCGCTGCCGCGGCCTGGGCCACCATGTCCCCTCCGTATGCTTTGGGCCACGGAACGTACTGTGAGGTGGCTTCGTAGGCTTCGTCGTGGATCCGGGCGGGGACGGCTGTCAGCTCGATGGCCTTGAGGAACGTCTCCGAGGTCAGGATTCCAGTGGACATGTCCATCAGGCCCTGCGGAAGTCTGCGAGGGCCTCGTCGGCAACGTCTTCGAGGTTGACCACGAGGTTCTCCGGGGTGCGCGCGGTCAGCCACACGAGTTCTTCGGTGACGGACATGTTGGCCTCGACATGCGGCATGAACGGCGGGACAAATACCCAGTCGCCCGTCTTCATGTCCAGGAACTCGGAGTAGTTCTCACCAAAGTAGATCCGGCCGTGGCCGCGGAGCACGTAGCCGCCGGTTTCCGCTTCGCCGTGATGGTGCGGCAGGGAGCGGTAGCCGGGAACGTTGGAGACCTGCCCGAACCAGATCTTGGTGGCCGGCGTGTGCTGGATGCTGACGCCGGAGACGCGGACACAGTCGCCGGACTGGGCAGTGTTGGTATCTTCTTCACCGGCGCGGGTGACGACGGGAACCACCTTGCCGTCGGCCTGGGCGTAGATGGAGTTGTCGCCTTCGAGGCGGTAGTCGGTAGCGGTTGTGTTCATAGTGGTCACTCCTTTGAAGTGCTTGGTATTGGCTTAGGCGTTGGCGGGGACGGATGCGTGGATTCTGAATTGGTTTTCCAGCCTTCCGATCCCGTCGATTTCGGTGGTGAGGAGGTCGCCGTCGTTCAGGAAGCGCGGCGGTCTCATGCCCATCCCCACTCCGCCGGGCGTACCGGTCAGGACAAGGTCTCCGGGGCGCAGGATAGTGAACTGGGAGATGTAGGAAAGGAGTTTCGCCGGTCCGAACACCAAGGTGCTGGTGTTCCCGTGCTGCACCAGCTCGCCGTTGACATAACCGCGGACCTCGAAGTCGCCGTCGACCTCGTCCGCGGTCACCAAGACCGGGCCCACCGGGGTGGTTCCGTCGAACGCCTTGCCTTGGAACCACTGCAGCGTGCGGTTCTGCCAGTCGCGCATGGAAACGTCGTTGGCGATGGTGTACCCGGCAATTGCCGCGAGGGCTTGGTCCTCGTCCGCGCGGTACAGCACGGAGCCGACCACGACGGCCAGCTCGGCTTCCCAGTCGACCTTCGCGCTGTCGTGGACGTGGATGGTGTCAGCCGGCCCGATAAGGGTGTCCGCGTACTTCGCGAAGAGCGTGGGGTATTCCGGCAGTTCGCGGCCCATCTCCTGAATGTGGTCGCCGTAGTTCAGCCCGCAGCAGATGACTTTTCCGGCCCGTGGAAGCAGGGGTGCCAGTTCAGGGTCAGTGATGCCGTGGCCTCCGGCGGTTGCCGCTTTCTCTACGATGGTTCGCCACTGCGGCTGTGCAAGAAGCGCCCCGACGTCGGTGCACGGCAGCGCGAGGTAGGAGTCGGCACCCGTGGCGAGCGCCGCCGTTGTGCTTCCACCGACCATCCGCAGTGTCGCGAGTTTCATGCGTTCTGTCCTTCCAGTGCTGCTTCCCGAAAATCTGTATGTCGACTTTTTTACGATCGTCACATATGCTCAACGTAGCACGGCAGGAATGATCTGCACAGAGGCTTTTCAAAAGTTTTCGTAGTAGCCACAACGAGGAGGAACAACATGGGCCACAAGACCGTCAATCCCGGGTCGCTCCCGAAGCCGTCGGGCTTTGCGCACGGAATGCTTGCCGGAAACACGCTGTTCTTGGGTGGGCAGACGGCCCTGGACAAGGACATGAACATCGTTCCCGGCGGGATCGTAGAACAGTTCACCCAGGCGTTTTCCAATGTGCTGACTACCCTGCGCGAGGCGGGCGGATTACCCGAGGACCTGGTCAGTGTGACCATCTACCTCACCGACGTGGACGACTACATGGCCAACGGCCGCGAGATCGGGCGGATCTGGCGCGAAATGGCTGGATCCGACTATCCCGCCATGGCTGGAATCGGCGTCACGCGGCTTTGGCAGAAGGAAGCCCTCATCGAGATCCAAGGCATCGCTGTCATCCCGGAGCGCTAGCCCCTGCGGCACAACCCCCAGAAGTTTCGAGCAAGGAGACAACGATGTCACACAGCTTCGACCTGATTAAAAACCGCGAACGCGGACTCAAGCGCGAACTCACCAGCCCACAGTTGACCATGATCGCGCTGGGCGGTGCGATCGGCACTGGGCTTTTCCTCGGAAGCAAGTTCGCAATATCTTTCGCCGGACCCAGCGTCCTGCTGAGCTATGCGATCGGTGGCCTGATCGCAGTGATGCTGATGGGCGCGCTGGCAGAGATGACCGTGGCCCATTCGACCACCGGGTCCTTCGGTGCTTTCGCCGAACACTACATTTCGCCCCTCGCCGGATTCCTGGTGAAGTACCTCTATTGGTCCTGCGTCGTGCTGGCCGTAGGCACCGAGGTCCTTGCGATCGGGGACTACATGAAACTGTGGTTCCCCGGAGTCCCACCACTGTTCTGGATCCTGCTGTTTGCCGGGGTCCTCATCGCCGTCAACATGTTCAACGTCAAGGCCTTCGGCACCCTGGAATACTGGTTCTCCAGCATCAAGGTGTTCGCCATCCTCGGATTCATCCTGCTCGCCGCCATCCTGGTCTTTGGAAAGCGAGAGGCTGGTTACGGAATCCACAACTACACTGCCGAGGGCGGGTTCTTCCCCAACGGCGTGTCCGGCATGTGGGTAGCCGTGATTGTGGCGATCTTCAGCTACCTCTCGGTGGAGATGATCGCAATTGCCGCGGGCGAAGCGAAGGATCCGGGAACGGCCGTCAAGAAGGCGTTCAAGGTCACGGTATTCCGTCTCTTCCTCTTCTACATCCTGACCCTGGCGCTGATCCTGGCCATTGCACCTGTCAGCCAGATCCTTGCCGGAAACAGCCCTTTCGTCACCGTCATGCAGGTCATTGGCATTCCGTTCGCCGATTCAGTCATCAACGTCGTGGTGATTGTGGCTGCGCTTTCAGCCATGAACTCGCAGCTCTACATCTCCACGCGCATGATGTTCAGCTTGTCCCGCGCAGGGCAGGCGCCCGCCGTGTTCGGGCGGCTTCACAAGAACGGTTCCCCGGTCAATGCACTGGTCCTCTGCACAGGTGGAATCGCCGTGGCGGCCTGCGTGTACGCCCTGAATCCGGAGTCAGGCTTCACCTTCATGATGGCGCTGTCCATGTTCGGAGCCATGGCCACGTGGCTCATGATCTTCGTGACCCATCTGGCGTTCCGACGGGCAGCGAAGCGCGACGGGACGGCTCTGTCGTACAAGCTGCGGTTTTACCCGGTGGCCTCCTGGGCCGGAGCGATCCTCATGGTTGCCATCATGGTCACCACCCTCTTCGTTGACGCCTTCCGGATGACACTGATCTTCGGGGTTCCGTTCGCCATCGGTATCGTCGTCCTCCACTTCGTCCTGAAGAAGGGCCGCAGAGGCTCCGCTCAGGGAACTGCAGAGTCCGACGCCGACGGTTCTGCAACCGGCGACGAAGGCACCACCTCCGGGCCCGCCGTCGTCGGATCCGGCTCCGACGCCGACCGGAACATGGAAGAGGCTGTGCGCTCCTAGGGTGTGGTGTGGGCCGGCCGCATTGCGGCCGGCCCACCTGCGTGCTGCCTGGACTTGCCCACGAGAACTGGTTGCCGCAGAGTTCCAGTGAGTCACGGGCGAATTCGTGTCAGCGCGGCGTCCACAACCGTCCAAGCCATCGCGATTGCGCCTTCGATGAGCGCCTGATCAGCTCGCTCCGAGGCTGCAGCTTCCGTGAACGCGGACTGATGGTTGGACACAGGCGAGTCACAAATCTTGACGTGCGGATGAAGGCTTGGGACGACTTGGGAGACGGCGCCGAAGTCGGTGGAGGCACGGAATGCGCGGGCTTCCGGATCCTGCGGAAAGCTTCGGCCTAGGGCCTCCGCATTCTGCTGATAAAGCGAGGCCAGCTGCGGCGACTGCACAACATTCGGGTATGTCAGTTCCCATTCCAATTCCACTGTGCACCCGGCCGCGAGGGCCGCCCCCGTGAAGCAGGCCTCGACACGTGGGACCATATCCTCAAGGTCCCCAAGGGTCTGGGCTCTGATCCCGTAGACACCCGCGGAACTTCCTGGGATCACGTTGGCAGCAGAACCGGCACTCGTGACAACACCATGGACTCGGGTGTCGTTGGGGAGCTGCTGGCGAAGCAAACCGACGGCGACCTGCGCGATGGTCGATGCGTCGGCGGCGTTCGCTGCCCCCCATGGCGACGCGGCGGCGTGCGAGCTCTTACCCGAGAACTCGAAGGAGAAACCGGTGCTCGCGAGGAAGCCTGGCGAGGCGTCTTCGAATGGCGCAGGATGAATCATCATGGCCATGTCGGCACCGATGAATGCACCTTGTTCCAGCATGAGGATCTTGCCGCCGCCGGTCTCCTCTGCCGGGGTGCCCAACACTTCGACCGTGAGATCGAGCTGCTCAGCCACGCCCTTCAGTCCGACAGCGGCAGCGACTGCGCATGCTGCGATCAGGTTGTGGCCGCAGGCGTGGCCAAGCTCTGGCAATGCGTCGTACTCTGCCACCACGATCGCTTTGAAGGAGCCTGCTCCGGCAACTGCGGAGATCGCGGTGTCCAGCCCAAAGGCGCGTTCTGTCACTGTGAATCCGGCTGCGCGCAGCTCGTTCGCGACTTCCCTGCTGGACTTAAACTCGGCAAAACCGAGTTCGGGCATGCCGTGGATGCGATGGCTGAGGTCTATGGCCCGGTCGCGAAAAGCCTCTATCTCCGCCTGCACTGCCCCTTTAATGGCGTTTCGAAGTTCGGTATTCCTGGTGGCAGATGCACCCATGGTCGCGGGGATGGCTGCGTTGGCGCTCATAGGTCGGCCGCCGCAACGAATCCGACAGCATGGCCTTCGGGCACGGCAAAGGACCCACCTCCTGGCGCGGTCGTCAGGAAAGCCCACACGAATCCCGTGACGGGCATCTTGACCTCTTCCAACACCGACCCATCCATGCCCACGATGTGCGCAACAATGCTGCCTTGCTCCATAACTGTTCCTGGATCGCAAACCGGGAATAGAACGCCTGACTCGCGGGAGGTGAGTACCCCATGGTAGGTGAAACTTCCTTGGAGCTTTTCAACCAACTGGGGTGCAACCGGTTCCTCCAACATTCCTAGCTTGGACATGATGTTGAGGACACCTCGGACACCCGCTTCGTATCCTTGGTGTCCATGCTCGTCGAGCAACTCGACCATCAGACCCGGAATACCATGTGCTGACGCGGCAGCAGCGGGCTGGCCGTCCACGGACCCCACCTTCTCCGCGGTGCCGTCCTCTGGGTCGGTCATCAGCACCGGGGTGACGCCGAACGCTTCCGCCATTGCGCGCTGGACTTGGCGGACCTCGGGTGAGGAGCACTGTGCCGCGAACTCCATCGACATGGGCACGGCCGGCTCCGCGTTGTTGTGCAAATCGATGTAGTGAGTCGCGACATCGAAGAGACTGCGGACTTGCGCCCCTATCCGCAGCGTTGGTGATCCGGCTGGGTCGCTGGGCCAGTAGCACGGCATTCCGAGGTGGATGCCGTCCTCGGGCGAGGCGTAGGTCGCGCGGTCGAAAGCAAGGGGATTGGTCACCGGAACTGAGATCAATGTTCCTCGCAGCCTCGCCGGGTCAATGCGCGCGACGAGCTTGAGAAGTGTTCGTGTTCCCGTGATTTCAGTGCCATGCGTGGCACCAGTGACAAGAAGGACAGGACCAGGCTCCACCCCGTGCATGATGCTTACCGGCACACTGACTACTTGTCCGGAGGCGGACGTGGTGGCGGTCAGGCGACCGTGTCGCAGTTCCCCTGCGGGTACGTGGAGGGATCCGACCTCGAATACGCTCATTGCGGGATTCCTTAATGTTGGTTTCACGATGTGGCAGGCGTCGCTGTGGAGGCGAGGCAGCGGTGGGTTATGGCATCGGTGGTTAACTGATCCCCGGTCAGCTCTCCGGAGACGGCCCCGTTCTTGATGACGATGACTCGATGACAAAGATGGGCGAGATCCTCGTATTCACTGCTCGCGATCACGACGGAGCAGCCGTCTTGGGCTGCGCGGTTGATCAGGTCAAAGAGAGTCTTCTTTGCTCCCACGTCCACGCCGTTGGTCGGTTCGTGGAGGAAGAGAACGTGGGGACGGGTGAGCAGCCACTTGGCAAGGATTAGTTTTTGCTGGTTGCCGCCGCTGAACGAGCTGAGGGGCAGATCGGGCGCCAGTGGCCGCAACCCAACACGGCGCATCGCCTCGATTGCGTCCTTGTGCTCCTCTGAGTAGGCCATGCGACCCGAACGCCAGTAACGCCTCATGGTGGCCATTGTGAGGTTCTCGGCCGCCGAAGCCGCCATGAGTCCGCTGGAGGTCGCCCGATCTGCGGGGATATACGCCATCCCCATGCTCATGGCACGGCGCGGTCGAAGCCACTTCTGCTCGACTTCCGTGCCCTTGACTTCGACTTTCCCTTCTCCGCGGCTTGCGCCGAAGCACAGACCGATGATCTCCTCGAAACCATCTCCCACGAGGCCCGTCAGCCCGAGGATCTCTCCGCGGGACGCCACGAATGAGACATCACGCGTTTCTGCTCCGCTGAGATTTGTAGCCCGTAGGACGGGTTCAGTCACGCTCGTATGCTCGGACGGATAGAGGTTCGTGAGCTCCGTGCCAAGGATGGCCGTTATGAGGTCGTCGGTAGTCGCTGACGCGACATCCATGGTCGCCACGACTTCGCCTGACCTCAGGATGGTCGCCCGATCGCAAATATCCTTCACCTCGTCGAGTCGGTGCGTCACAAATACCACCGAGCTACCGGTGGCCTTGATCCTGCGGAGGACCTCGAATAGCTGGTGCACCGCGTCCGCCGGGAGGTAGGCTGTGGGTTCGTCTAGGACGAGCACACCCTTTTCCTCGCCGCTTATGGACTCGATGCCCCTGATGATCGACAGCATGGCCCGCTCTACTGCGGACAGGCGTCCGACCACCGCGTCGGGCGAGAGCCCGAGCCCGTACCGTCGGAGGGTCTCCTCGGTATAGGACCGCTGGGCGCGCCAGTTGATCCTTCCCCACTGTGTTCGGTAACGCCCTAGCCCTAGCGTCTCCATGACGGTGGATGAAAGGACCAGGCCGAGATCCTGGTGCACAAATCCAAGCTTCAGGCGTTCTGCCGTCTTAGGGTCGATCGGGAGTCCCTCCGACCGGCCGGACACCGTGACGCGGGGAGCATTGTCTGCCGCGTAGCCCCCATCCGGGGCGATCTGGCCGGCGAGGAGTTTGATCAGTGTGGACTTGCCTGAGCCATTCTCGCCCAGTAGGGCATGGATCTCACCGGACACGATGTTGAGATATGCCTCCTTGAGGACGGGACGGGCGCCGTAGGACTTAGTGAGATGCTCGGCCCGGAGCAGGGGCTCCTGGTTCGTTGAGTTCATGGTACTGATCACCCTTGCCAGAGCCGGGTGTAGAAGGTTCGGAAATCGAACGAGCCGTACCAGTCGCCGGACTTCTTCGCCAGGTCGATCGTGTCGATGTTGGCCCGCGTAAATGTCCGGTTCGGGACCTGCTCGTCTGCAACCGCGTCCTCGCCTGCGATCGCGCGCATCGCCTGGTCAACCGCCGCCCACCCCATTTGGTAGAGGTTGGTCCCTACTGTGGCCGCCTCCGGGTCCGCCTTGTCCTGGAGCCCGCTCAGCGCCCCGACAATGGCGTTCGAGCCCACCAAGCGGATGTTTCGGCCAGCGAGCCCGGTGATCGACGGCTTGATCGCCAGATTCATGTCGTCGACAAGGCTCACAACGTAGCGGGTTTCTGGATTGCGCTGCAGAAACGCGTTGACCTGCGGTTGCAGGAGGGACGACCAAGCTTCCAAAGGTGCGTCCTGCACGGCGACCTTTGCATCGGGGCACAACTGGGCGAACTGTTTCGTGAACTGGTCGACCACATCGGAACTCGAGGTTCCGAAGCTCGAAGAGCCCAGGTAAAGCACACCTGCGTGGCAAGACGAGTCCGCAGCCACGAAGTTGGCCTGCCGTGTGCCCACGTCGTTCGTTGCCGACGCGTAGGCGAATACACCGATATCCGCAAGTTCCTTGGAGACCTTGCCCGGCGCGTCACTGCCGACACTGATCACGGGGATCCCGTGGCTTTTGGCCCCGGTGATGCTCGATGCGACGCTCTTCGGGGGCGTGCCCTGAAGGAGGATGACGTCGACGGATTGGGCAACTGCCTGATCTACGAGGGAAGCGGCCTTCGGAGGATCGCCCTCGCTGTCCGAAACAGTGACGGTGGCACCCGCCGCCGCGGCGCCCTCCTTGACGCCGGCAAGAACGTCCTGGCTGAAGGGGAAACTGAGGCCGCTCGCGATGAACCTGATGTTTTTGCCCCGTAAGGAAGTCCCGTTCTTGACCGACGGGATCTTGGGACTAGCGGTCACCGGCGCAATGTCGAGGGCTAGCGCCTTGGTGGCGATGCTTTCCGGGTTTGAGGTCCCCGCGGCATTTGTGCTCTCACTCGCTCGTTGACAGCCCGTCATGCCCAGGAGCGCAACGGAAATCACGATGGGCAGGATTGCTGCACGTTTCTGTCTCATCATTTGAAATCACCTAAATTTTGTTTGGGTCGAGAACGACATTGTTCTTGGATGCTTATGCGCGAATTGTTCGGCCGTTGCGGCGGGCCGCAAACGTTGAGAGGGCGACTCCCAGGATCAGGGCCATGCCGTAGAACACCTGCGTCACCCAGCCGGCCAGTCCCAAGAGCTGGAGCCCGGTGATGCCGGTTGCGAGGAAGTATGTCGCGACCGCCGTTCCTAAGATGTTGAAACGACCGGGCGTGAAACTGGTGGATCCGAGCATCGCGGCCGCGAACGGTGCGAGCGCGTAGCTGGTACCAACGTTTGGGTCGGCCGAGCCGAGCACTCCGGTAAGCAGAACTGCGGCCACCGCGCCAAGAAGGCTGGATACGATAAGGGACCCGGCTCGGATCGCGTCCACTCGAACTCCGGACAGGCGAGCTACCTCTCGTCCGGCACCTGTGAAGTACAGGCTGCGGCCGATGGGCGTGTGCTGGAAGACGTACCACGCCACCACAACCACACCCAGGGCGTAGAAGAAGACGAGCTGGATCCCGCCCACAGTGCTTCGGGCGGCATCGACCAGGTCCACAGAGATGCCGGTGACGGTGAGGTTATTGAGCCCCAAAGCGAAGCCGATGAGCACCGAGGTCATCGCGAGCGTCACAATGAGTGAACTGATCCCGATACGGACGACGAAAAAGGCGTTCACGCATCCGACTACCAACCCAATTGCCAGCGCCACGAGCACTGTCGGCATCAGCGGCCACCTTTGGATGACGTTTAGATACCCCATCGTGACCACCGTGATCACAACTACACCGCTCGACGACAGATCGAACTCCCCGGCGGCCATGGGAATGGTCACTGCGATTGCCACGATAAGGACCGTGGCCTGCGAACTCAGAAGGTAACCCAAGTTCGAGCCTGAGAGGAAAACTCCGGGCAGGAGCACGCCAAAAGCCACGATCATCAGGGCCCAGGTGATAATCAGCCCGAAGCGCGAACCGATCAGAGCGATCCAATCGTGACGCCGCAACCTGGGCTCGGCCAGTGGTGCGTCAGTCGTGTTTGCGGGACGGGATGGTCCGTCCTTAACCAGGCCGCCGCGAGACGTCGCGGGGGAGGCCGCAGGGTCTTGTCCGATTCGCGTTTGCGCCATTTTGTCACTCCTATGGATCTCACTCAGTGCTTGCGCGTTGTCGCGCTTTAAGGAAAGTCTGAGGTCAACGATCATAAGAGGCAGAAATTTGTTTGAATTCAGCAACAACACGGCCAAAATTGTAGGAAAACGATCCTTGCTCCGGGTGGTTGGGCTCAGTCCGTCCACGGTCGGAGCGGGACGACGCCCGCGGACCGACCATTTTCTCCGAGAAGCCTGCCCATTCGCTTGACGGACCGCAGATCGATAACCCGGTTAGACACAACTACAAAGGGATACCGCTCAAGCAGGGTTGCCTCTACCGCCTCGATCTCTCCCAGCGAGTGGAGCCAACAGGTCGCCATGAGATTGTTGGGTCCTGTCGTTGCCGCCGCGACACGAACTTGAGAGGATCCAGCCAAGCTCCGACACACCTCCTGAAGCCTGTTCGCGGGAACCTTGCCCCAGATTGTTGCCGAGATGGGCCAGCCAAACACTGGCGCGGCAAGATCGCACCTGACTCGCACCACCCCACTGTCAACAAGCCGGCCCACGCGACGCCGGGCGGTCGCCGGGGTCACGCCCGCCTGTGCCCCCAAATCCTGGAAGGCCATTCGGCCGTCCATCACCAACGCGTCCAGCAGAGAACGATCCACTGGATCTAGCTGCGGCATCTCCCGGCGGTCGAGCGGATCCCGTGAAGTTACTGATGCGAGCCTGCCAACCTGACCGGCGTCCATCGCGCGGAGCCGCCAGCGGCTACCCTCTCCGTACAGTGTGGTTACAATCGATACTTCGACACGGTCAACTCCGGGATAGCTCCCCAGCCGGCTCAATACACTCTCGTGAAGCGAGTAGAGGCTGCTTGAGAACACCGTCATGGAAAGATCGGGCGCGCCCCCCGTGATTTCCAAGGTCGCCACTGAAGGGTCGTTCTGCAGCCTTACGACCAATTTTTCCCGAAGCCGTGGACGGCACCACATCAAGACGAACGCGGTCACGCCAACAGTGTGAAAAGCCGGACCGGGCGTAGCGCTCACCCAAGCGAGCCCGGCTTCGCGCAAGCGGTCCCACCGGCGAGCCAAAGTGATTGGCGCGACGTCCAGCGCCTGGGAGATCAGAGCCCATGGCGCGCGCGGCGCGCGCTGCAGTGCCTCCAACAACGCCAAGTCAAGCTCGTCCGGAGCGATGGATTCGTGCACAATTCCTCGACTATTTGAAGGTTGCTTCCCTGATGAGGCGGGACGAGACGACCCGATGTGGCGTTGGCCTTGCGAGACCTGTGCGCGAACTTAACAGTCGACTCGGCGGTATGTCAAAGTCCGTGTTGCCTGTTGCTGGATCGCACTAGGGTGCCACCAGATCCACGTGGCCGTGGATGAGCTCGTGTGCGTGGGCTGCCGCGAGGGGCGCGGCAAGGCGATGAACCGCCTGGAACGTCTCGCGAACCGCCGGGCCGCGCCAGTCCTTCGGGAGGTATTCCAGCGGCAGGTTCGGGTCCCGGTACGGGAAGCGGCGCCATAGGGTCAGCATGGGAATGTAGTAGCGGAAAGCGTCTCGGCGCAGCTGGGCTGTCGAGTTGGCCAAGGCAGCTTCTGGATCATCTCCTACCAGTCCGGCCCAAAGATCTCCGGCCCCTTCGTAGAGATCCAAGAACTCCGCGAATTGCTCGTCGATGGCCTTCAGATCCCACCATTCGGCCACCTTCGGCCGCATGGCGCCCTCAAACAGGTAGTCTCCGCGGAAGAAGTCCACAAACTGGATGAGACCGCGCGAGGTAAGCCGCTCACGGGCCTGTTCAAGGACTTGGGCCGGCGCAATCCATACTCCCGATGCCACGGACCCGAAACCGAGTCCGGACAGCTCGGAACGCAGTTGATGCCGGCGGTTCCGCATTGACTCGGGGACGGAGAACACCGCGAGGACCCAGGATTCCAACTGGGCGGATCGATCGGCGGCGAAGATCCTCCGGTCGCCCTCGCGGAAGACGTCCAGAACGGTGTCAGAGAGCTCGTACTTGGCGACCCCGTCCTGGCGGACGCTTTTGAGGACACCTTTGGCCTTCAGCCGCGAGACCGAGGAACGGACTCCCGGCGCGTCGTAGCCGAGGTCGCCCAGCATCGAAATCAGGACGGAAACAGGGAGGGCATCGCCCGAGCTGCGGCCGTAGAGCCCGTAGATCGTGACGATCAGTTGCTGGTGGCGGACCGGGGGAGCAGGCATGTCCATCACAGGTTCAGACCCTTCGGGACTGTCGCGCCGGCGGCCTGCCGGATCCGTTCCGGCCACGGCTGGGCTGTGGCTGAGCCCGCTGGCACATGAGCGGTGGTCAATGTCCCATGGGCTGCCAGGCCGCCCGGCGAGTTTGGATGCGCGTGGCCGTAGACCTCGAAGGCAAGGGTCATGGACGTTCGGCCGAGTTTTTGGATCCTCACGGTTGCTGTCACCCGTTGGCCAAACCACAGCTTGGCCGTGTAATTGACCACTTGCTGCACTCGTGGCGCGCTCGGAAAGTACTCCGGAAGCACCAGATTGCGGAAGAGATCTGCCTCGGCAGCCTCGACCCAGCGCATGATCGCCGAATTGTGTTGATGGCCCGACGCATCGGTGTCAACCCATTCCACAGTTCTGTCGATGCTTGCCTGCGTCTCTGACGGCGCTTCGGTGCCCTCCACGGTTCCCCCTTCGGCGACGTTGTGCTGCTCAGGCCGCGTTCAATTGTATACACCAAGTGACGGCCGTTCGGAACTCGATATGCCGAAGCGGGGGTGGCCCGGGCGGAACCAATCACGGAAGCAGCCATATAGCCTCCTGAAACGGTGAGTTAGTCGCTCCCTATTCACATTTGTGGCATCAAAAGTGAATAGCGGCGGTCCTGGTCGTTCCTCAGGCGCGCATCCTTACTCTGCGAACAAGCCCGCCAGGTCCTCCGCCGTGAGCGCGCCACCGGACAGGGCGTCGCCTTCCATGACGTCCGCGAAAAGCTGGGACTTCCTGGTCTTGAGCGCCATGACCTTTTCCTCGATCGTGTCCTTGGCCACCAGGCGGTAGACCATGACGTTCCTGGCCTGCCCGATCCTGTGGGTGCGGTCCACGGCCTGCGCTTCGGAGGCCGGGTTCCACCAAGGGTCCAGCAGGAACACGTAGTCGGCTTCGGTCAGGTTCAGGCCGAAGCCGCCGGCCTTCAAGGAAATGAGGAACACGGGCGCTGCGCCGTTCTTGAATTCGCTCACGACGTCGGCCCGGTTCCTGGTGCTGCCGTCGAGGTAGCAATATTCAATGTCCTCCGCCTCGAGCCGCTCCCGGACCTTGCCCAGGAACCCCGTGAACTGGCTGAAGATGAGCGCCCGGTGCCCCTCGGCAACGATGTCCTCCAGCTGTTCGAACAGCACATCCAGCTTGGACGAGCGCACCGCGGACAAGGACTCGTCTACGAGGGAGACGTCCAGGCTCAGCTGCCGCAGCAGGGTGAGCGACTGGAAAATGGTGAAGCGGTTCTTATTGACGTCGTCGATGAGCCCCAGGATTTTCTGCCGCTCACGCTGCAGGTGCGTCTGGTACACCTTCTGGTGCCGCGGGTTCAGCACCACTTCAAGGACCTGCTCCTGCTTGGGCGGCAGGTCCTTGATCACTTGCTCTTTGGTTCGGCGCATCATCAGGGGACGTACCCGACGTCGGAGCTTGGCGAGCTGGGCCTTGTCGCCGTTCTTCTCGACCGGCTTTTGGTAGTACTCGGCGAAGCGGCGCGGGCTGGAGAACAACCCGGGTGCGACAATCGAGGTCAGCGCCCAGAACTCCATGAGGTTGTTCTCAAGCGGCGTTCCCGTGATGGCCAGCTTGAAGGACGCCGGGAGTTTGCGGGCGCACTGGTAGGCCTTGGACTGGTGGTTCTTGACGAACTGGGCTTCGTCGAGCATGAGCCCGGCCCATTCCTTGGCTGCGTAGGCCTCGTAGTCGATCCGGAACAGGGCATAGGAGGTGATGACGACGTCGGTTCGGGCCATGGCTTCCTGCGGATCCGCGCCGGACTTGGCGAAAGTCTCTCCGATGGTCTTCACGCTCAAACCGGGCGCGAAGCGTTGAACCTCTGCAGCCCAGTTGCCCACGACGCTGGTGGGAGCCACCACCAGGAAAGGAGCGGAGCCACTCGCACCGGCCGGGACGTCTGCGTCGGATTCCGCTCGCTCCTTCGCCGCGCACATCAGGGCAATCGCCTGCACTGTCTTGCCGAGGCCCATGTCGTCGGCCAGCACACCGCCGAGGCTGTGCCGGTACAGGAAACTCAGCCAGTTGAAGCCCTCCAGCTGGTATGGACGCAGCTCCGCATCGAGCGAGCCCGGCAGCGGCAGTCCGGTCACGCCGTCGTCGAGCAGGCCGCCCACGGCCTCGCGCCAAGCAGCCGCCTGCTCATCGACAATTCCCAATTGCGCAAGCTCATCCCAGAGTCCGGCCTGGAAGCGGCTGATCTGGAGGGTGCCGTGCCGGTCCGGGTTGTCCTGCAAGGACCTGGCTTCGTCGATCAGCGCGCGGAGCTGGTGCAGTTCGGGCAGGTCCAGCGAGAAGTAGGCGCCGCTCGGCAGCAACATCCGGCTCTGGCCAGCGGCGAGGGCGGAAAACACCGCGGCGAAGGACACCGGTTCGCCTTCGAGCGTGATGACGATGCCGAGATCGAACCAGTCGCGGCTGTCGGTGGCCTTCGTCGAGATGGAGACAACGGGAGCCTCGGTGGCCTCGCGGTAGTCGGCGATCTCACCCGAGGTGTCCACAACGACGTCGGGCAGCTCGCGGAGCCGGGGCAGCACCTCTTCGGTGAAGGCCAGGGTGTCGAGCCCGTCCAGAGCTACCGAGGCCGCTAGCCGCGGAGCCCCCCATCCGCCGCTCGACGACTCGCCCAGCGCGCCAACCACGTCCCAAGGCCGGCCCAAGGTCTCCAGGATCCGGGCTTCCTCGGCGTCGTCGCGGTAGCCGTGGTCGTCCGGATGCCGCCAGAGCGGCTGGGCCGTCACAAGCTTTCCGGCTTTGTAGTGCCACTCCCAGTGCAACCGCACGCGGTGGTCGGAGCCGTAGTTCGCCAACAGGGACAGCGTGGGCACTGCCAGGACCGGCAACTCCACGGAATGGTCCGCCGCCGTGACCCGGGTGGACTGCTTGAGCTTCGGATAGAACGCCGTGAGGAATCGCTCTTCGTCCTTCGCCGGGATCTGGAGCCGGGATGCGCCCATGACGAAATCGAGGAGTTCCTGCGACTCGCCGCCCTCCAAGGGGGCCAGTGTAATCAGGTTCTCCGGTGCCGACACCCCGGGCAAGTGGCCCTCGCCGGGACCAGTGAAGAACAAGCCATGCGCGGGACGCCCAAGCAATCCCAAGGTCGCGGGATCAAGAGTGTCCCCGCCCAAGGTCACCGACGGCGCGAGCTGCAGGCCGTCGTCGGGCCGGCTGAGGTCAAGCCCGACGACGGCGGGCTCCGCGGCAATGCGGACCGGCTCGCTCCCGCCGGAGTGGATGAGCGAGACCCCGACTTTCGAGGCTTCGGCCAGCAGGCTCCACAGGTTCTTGCCGGCGAATTCGTTGAGGAGCATCCACATGCTCGACGTGAGCTGCCGGTAGTCCGCAGTCGAATGCGCGGCCAGGAAGTTCTGCATCCAGTCGATATGGGCTTCATTGAACTCGCGCTTGTAGCCAAGGTAGTTCAGGTTGGTCCAGGAAACGCCGCCCCGGATCCACTTGCCCTTGGCTCCCATCATCACCGGACGGGCCTTGAGCTGGCGCACGCTGCGGAGCGGGTCGCGCCGGCCTGTGTAGGAGAAGTGCGGGGCGGGTTCTTCCACTTCGAAGGCAAGGGCCAAGGGGAGGCCCTGGCCTTGCGGGGTGGTCCCTGGAGTGGCGATGAGCTTGCTCAGTGCCTGCTCCCAGGCCGGCCGCTGAACGATTGCTCCGGGCTGGGCCGTCTGCCCGAACGCGGGCGCGCTGAGCAGCTGTGCCCGCACGGCGGGATGGTCTTCGGCCGCGAAAAGAAGGGCAGCCACGTGTTTGCAGTCCTTCCGGACGGGGCAACTGCACACGCCCACGGTGCAGCTCCAGCCGCCGGGCTTGCGGACCAGCTTGGCCGACGTTGAATACGGCGACGGGCCGCTGCCCCTGACCTTGCCCATCATCAGGCCGGTGGCGGAGTCGAAGGTGATGCCGCTGACCCGGCTTCCCATGGCATAGGCGAGGCCGGCCGCGAGGGAGCGGTCGTTAATGGCGGGTGTCTGAATCGCCAGTTCCCAGGAATCGTCTGAGTGGGAAGGCATTCGTTAAGGCTACTTTCGGCAGGAGGCTATCTATGAATCCTAGGGCCCACTGAGCGGCCCTGAAACTTTGCCGGACGTTCACCTCTGCCTAGCTTGCCCGACAACCGCCCCCGCGTACGTTGAAAGGGTCCGGAGCAGCACAAGCTTCCCAGCAGTGAGGAAATCCCATGACCAGCAATGAGAACCCCGTCGTTCTGACGAAGGACAGCATCGAGGCCGACAGTGCCGACGTTGTGGACGCGAACGTCACCGTGGTCAACGAGATGTACGAGGAGCTCCTCAACCATGAGGAAATCGCTACCAATGCCCTGCGCAGCTACTTTGTGGACTACTACCTGACACAGGCACTCGCGGGCGGTTTCGCCCAGTACGTTTTCACGGTCCCGGAACGCGAAGAGGTGGATGCGTTTGTCCGCGAAGGCCTCGAAGGAATGGGCGCCAAAGGGCACCTTGAGCTGTTCAACCGCACTGCCGCAGCTTTCGACGCCCTGTCCGAGGATGATGCCGAGGCCTACCTGGACGGCGACCTTGACGAGTCCGAAGTGGCACCGGAAGCCGTTGCCGAACTCGAGGCCCTCGACGGCGAATTCGAATCCCTCCTGGAGACCGAAGACATCATCGAACTCAACGCAGCGTGGCTCCGCAGCCAGGACGGCGTGCTCTACCTGGACGAGGAGCAGCTGAAGGCCCACATCGCCGAGCGCGTAGCCCTCATCCCGAACCTCGAAGAGCGTCAGGCCGAGGCGGCCGAAGCTGAACTTGAGAACGCCCCTGAATTCGAGCTCATCATCCGTGAACTGTGCGACGTTGCCGGCTACCAGCTGGAGAAGATCACCATGGGCGATCCCAACTACGAGCACGACGGCGAGACGATCCTCGCCTGGCACTTCGCCACGGACCAGGGCAACTACATCATGATCGAAGAGGACGACGAAGCCTTCATGATCCACCCGGAGACGAAGGAAATCATCGCTGCGGTGGAGTTCGAGGACGCTGACGAGTTCGAAGACGCCTAAACGCCCGCTCACCTTTGGGGCTTCTGAGGCCGACGCCCGCTCACCTTTGGGGCCTTTTGGACAAACGCTCGCTCAGATCTGCCGGCCGGTCCGGACAGATCTGAGCGAGCGTTTGCCTTTTGGGGTGCAAAGGTGAGCGAGGGTTTCAGTAGCCCATGCTGCTGCCGCTCGGGGTGCTGCTGCTCGGGGTGCTGCTGCTGCTCGGGGTCACCATGGAGCCGGACGGGCTGACCAGCGACCAGACACCGCCCACGCCTTGGCCGTAGGTGTCACCGGAGTCTTCGTCCTTGGAGTAGAAGTAGATGGGCATCCCGTTGATGGTGATCTGCATCTTGCCGTCTGCTGTGGGGATGGTGCCGATAGTTCCGCTCACTCCGTCAACTCCAGGCATGGCCGACGTCGTTGTCACGGGAGGCCAGAGGGTAGCGCAGCCGCCGGTGCAGGCACTCTTGCCGGAATCCTTGGCGTCCTTCGCGAAGAAATAGACGCTCTTGCCGTTCGCCGCAACCACTCGCTCGCCGAAGCTCGACGACGCCGTCTTCAGTTCCGCCGCGCCAGCTGAAGTGCTCGACGACGAGCCGCCAGAGCTCGCCGAACTCGATGCCGCCGGACTCGAGGCCGCGGGGCTGGAGGCACTTGAGGACGACGCGCCGGGGCTTCCTCCGCAGCCAGTGAGGGCGATGGCCAGAGCAAGGATGCCGAGCCCGGTGCCGAGTTGCTTCTTCATGGTTTGCTCCTTCGCTTCGACCGGCCGTGGACGTGCCGGAAGCTAACCCGTACGACGCCGCCGGGTGAAGAATGGTTCACAGGGCTTGAACCCTATTCGCGGTCCGCACGTCGTATCGCAAGAGAAGGGGAAGCCGAGCACCAAGGAGGCGCCGATGCCGCTCGACGAGGACGTGGTGGCCGCGATCTACCGCGACCACGGTACGGCCCTGCGCCGCTTCGTGCTGAGCTGCACGCCGGACGCGCACTTGGCTGAGGACGTGGTGCAGGAGACCATCCTCCGCGTGTGGCAGCACGCACCGCAGATCACCGGCAGCTTGCGCAGCTATTTGTTCCGCACTGCCCGCAATGTCATCATCGACAACTACCGCAAGGCCCAGCGGCGCCCGGCAGAGGCTGCCGAACGCGACATGGCGGACCCTGAGGAGGCCACCGAGCGGGTGGACGAGCTCCTCAACCGGGTCCTCATGGAGGAGGCGCTCCTGCGGCTCAGCACCGAACACCGGGAGGTCCTGGTAGCACTGCATTACGAACGTTTCACGGTGAACGAGGCCGCGCTGAGGCTCAACATCCCCAGCGGCACAGTGAAATCCCGGGCCTTTTACGCCGTCAGGGCGCTTCGCACGATTCTCGACGAAATGGGGGTGCAGCGGTGAACGAAACCGGACTTCACCAATTGCTGGGCGCCTACTTGCTGGGCGGACTCGAGCCTGCCGAGGCCCGTGTTTTCGAGGAGCATTTGGCAAGCTGCGCCGACTGCCGGCTCGAGTTGGGCGAGCTGGAAAGCCTCCCGGCCCTTCTCGACGCCGTCCCCGTGCCCGACGCCGTCGCGCTCGCCGCCGGGCGCCCCGCCGTCGAGCCTTCCGCCGTCGAGCCCGCCGCGGCCACTGCCGACCCCCGCTCACTTATGGGGGCTTTTTCAGAAACGCTTCCGCAGCCGATTCTCCTGAAGATGGCAGCCCGGCGGCGGAAATCCCGACGCCGGTGGACGGCCCTGGTGGGTGCCGTTGCCGCCGCTTGCCTTGGAGTGGGCATATTGGCGGGGCCCGTGTTGAACCAGCCGCCCAAGCCAGACGCCAGCTATTCGGTGCAGACGGACAACGGCCTGCAACTCACGGTGGGGCTCGTCCGGAAGGCGTGGGGGACGGAGCTGCAGCTGGAAGGCCGCAGCATGCCGCCGCAAGGCACCATGTACCTGTGGGTCAAGGGCCGCGACGGCACGGAGGAAATGGCCTGCGGCTGGACCGCGACGTCCAGCGGGCACATCAAGGTCACGGGCGCGACGCCGGTCCAGCTCGCCGGGATTTCGGGCGTGGAACTGCGCGACGACACCCAGAAGACGGTCGCGGTGATTTCGGTCCCGGGGAGCTAGGGGTTTCCGGGACCTAGGCTGTTGGCAGCGCTACGCGGTCGCTGCTTCGCTGGCGTCAGGATCGGGCAGATCGTTTCGCTCCCAGATGGGCATGTCCAGTCGGTTGAAACTGTAGAGATGGATTCCCGAGACCCCATTCGGCTGCGCCATGAGCTCGGACACCAGGGTTTCCGGTGAGTACTTGTCCGGGCCCAGGAGCTTGCGGGCAAGAGTTCCCTTGTTGCTGAGGAACTTCAGCGACGTCCCGACGCCGATCTGGGTTGCCAAGGCCAGCAGTTTTGTCCGGGGAACTGCTCCGGCCACGCCGGCCCATACGGGAAGCTCGACGCCTTCCCGGCGCAGGAGCGCGGCGTAGTCGAGGATCTTCGGCGCGGAGAAGCACATCTGCGTGACAACATGCGTCGCCAGCTGTTGTTTCGCCAGCAGGGCGTCCAACAAGTCCAGCCCGCTCACGGAGGGGTGTCCCTCGGGGTAACCGGCGATGCCCGCTGTGATGCTGCCGCCGGTGTACTCGGCGATATCCGCCAAGAGCCCAAGGCTCGATCGGTAGGGGCCCGCGCCAAGAGGTCCGTCTCCACCGATGGCGAAGACCTCACTGATCCCGGCGGCCTCGCAATCCCGGAGGATGCCGGAAAGCTGCGCCCGGTTCTCCAACCCACGTGCCGAGAGGTGCGGAATCACGGTGTAGCCAAGGAGGCTGAGCCTGACGGACGCCTCCATGGTCCGCGCGATGCCGTGATGGGGCAGGCAGGTGACGGTGAGTGTTGTGGAAAGCGGTACTGTTGCCTGGACTTTCTCAACGATTCCGTCTGAGGGAATGATTTCAATCCGGGTGGGGAACATGCTGGCTCCTTCCGGATCAGGCCGTCGCGTGGTGTGCGAGGAGGGTGCGGGCTTCCTGGCGGGTGGTGCCGGAGTCCTGGATGCCTTCGGCGATGTGCTCTAAGTGCACGGGGATTTCGCGGCCTTTTTTGCGCATCGCGGTGGCCCAGAGGCGTCCGGCGCG
>NZ_JARVRG010000025.1:0-134882 GCF_030209795.1 Arthrobacter sp. efr-133-R2A-63
CAGGTGGCTCAGTTTTCAACCGTCACAATGGCTCAGTTTTCGACCGTCACTGACAGGTGAGGGCCAGTTCGCAGTCGAAGACAAATCACCCATCCTAAGCGCTGACTCAACCGATCCGTTCCTACGCGACCTTGCAGCAACCGAGAACCATCCCGGCCTGCTCAGGCGCAGAGACCTGATCGACGGAGAATTCGCGATCCTCTGGCTCACGCATGATGAGGTGGCTGCCGGCCCGACGGCACCTCGTCCCGATCTGCGTGCCGAGGGTGAGCATATCGATGAGTCACAGGGCACTAATGCTTGGGACCACATCGAACCGACCACCGACGTTTGGTTGATCCCGCGAGTGGATCCGAATGCTGGCAAGACACCCGTCGAACTCTGGGGAGATGAGGTCGGCCCCGACGGGTATGTCAATCCCATAACAAACGGGAGCCTCGCAGACTGGGCAGAACCCCTATTCGCCGTAAGTCACTTGGGCGGAACGGCCTTCCCCGTCCAAGCGATGCCTGATGGGCTCACTCCCTGGTACCTGGAACTGGAAGAGATCTCGGGACTCAACTTCGGCGGTGGCGGCAACGCTCAATTCGATCTGGAATCCGATACTTTCGACTGGGCCTGCGGATAGCGAAATAAGGCGAAGTCCCGTCAACAACCTGTTCGTAGGAGGATCCTCCAGAGGACGATCATCCTCTCAACTTGTTGCCTCGGGTGTTCGGATCGGGATTTCTGTTCAGGCTTCGGGAGATGCCTTTGCGGCGGAAGCAGCCATTTCCAATAACACGTTGAGCCGGTCCTCAAAAGTCTCCTGGGCTCCGAAAAATGCCTGATCAGTCAATCTGGGGCCGAAGGTATCAAATGCGTGAGCCTCAATTTCGGCGCCCTGCTTAGCCGCGCGAACTCGGATTGTTATCGCAACTGGCAAGTTCTTGCGACCCAGGGAGAGCAGATTGCCCCAGAGACGGTACTGCCAGTTTGATCCCGTTCGTATCTCGAGGGAGTCCTCGTCCTGTTGGATCTTTGCCTTCTCGGACGCGAACGCTGTGGAGATGGCCGCCAAGACCTCATCTGGAGAAAGCGGTGAGAACCACTGTTCGGTCTTTTCGAACATCGGCTTTGTTCGGCTTCCCGCTATCCCCATTGGTCTTCTCCTAACACTAGGAATTTGACGACAGCCTAGCCTTTGGAACGAAAGAAGGTGAGTGACCTTCCCAAAAACAAGTGTCCATTAGCCGGTCCTTGACCGAGGCCGCCCAGCCTACACGCACACCCAGCAGTAGAGCCCTTGCCCGGAGGCTTTGGATCGTCGGGCCAGGCCGGCCAAATCTTTTAGGAAGCCGGCAAGAAGCGCCGGGTCAGCTGCGTTCCAGAACTCCTCAGTCTCCGACCATGGGATCGCCACCCGCTCAAGAGCCTCGTCGGAAGCGGTGGCCAACGCTGTGGAAAGGGGCTCCGTTAGGGTCAGTACAAGACGCTCCCCGCCATCCCGATCCGCGAGGGCTTGCCCGCTCCGTGGATCGTCCATGACTTCGTCGAAGGACCGTCCGGTGAGCAGCTCTTCTAGTGTTCCCAGCTGCACAACGGGATCAATACCGTTGCCGGATACCGTGTCGAATACTGCCGCCTCCTGGTAGGTCACGGCCGCCGGTGCCGCCGGTTGGCGTTTGCGGCCGAAGATGCCTCGCCGGGGCTCGGCCGGCGGAGCGATCGTCGTCTGGGATCCGGGACCGCCGACACGATCGATCACCGAGGCTGCTTCCTCATCGGAGGCAGCAGAGAAGTAGTCAAAAAGAACACCCACGATCGACATTCTCCACTACGTGAGGACGCCCCGACTAAGCCGGGCCGGCAACGAAGTCCGAACCAAGTGCGCCTTTTGGTGAACTACCGTCAACTTCATAAATCACCGCCCGCTAGCCGGTCGATCACCGTGCCGCGGTAACCCGGCGGCCGGGCCGCGCAGTTGCTGGCCCACGCCATGTACGTAAGACCCGCACGATCAAATGCACGATGACGGGGGGATTACTGCAACCATCTCTTCGCCGCCCTGCCACACGCCCCCGCAACGTGATCCGCATCCACGGCTCAAGCACGGGAATGTCCACGAACCCAAGGTCCAGTTTGTCCCCCAGTGGTCCATGGCACCGAGGTGATGTTCTCCGGCGGCCAGGTTGACCGGCCCGGCTGATCGGCGCTGGTCCAGGCGCTGACCGAAGGCGGCCTCGACTGTTGCCAAGCGTTCGGGGAGGTGGTCCGTGAGGGTGAGTTCGCCGTCGTTGGCTGCTTCCGGATGCCAGCGCAGCATCGCGCCGTCGCCCGGCTCTTCGCGTGCGGGAGGTGGACAGCACGTCAGCTCCGTGGTTGCGTTGAACGGTCGTCATTGCCGCCAACAGGAGGAACCACAGTGGGCAAGCTAGCACTTATCACGGGCGCCAGCTCTGGAATCGGCCAGGCATTCGCCGAACGCCTGGCCGCCGACGGTTACGATCTGGTGATCGTGGGCCGACGGCAGGAACGCTTGGAACAGTTCGCCGATTCGCACCCTCAGACTACGGTCCGGGCCGTCGTCGCCGACCTGTCAACGCCGGTGGGTATCGACACGGTCGCCGGGATCTGCGCAACCGAGCCGGTAACAATGCTCGTGAACAACGCCGGCGTCGCGCACTACATGCCTTTCGCCGAACTTCCCACCGACAAGGCCACGGAACTCGTCAACGTCAAGGTCCTCGCGCCCACCATGCTCAGCCGGGCGGCAATCCCGGGCATGCAGGAACGCGGCGGGGGAACCATCATCAACGTGTCCGGCATGATCGCCTTCGGCGGCCCGGCCCCGCACGCCCAGATGCCCCGCCGCGTCGTCTACGGCGGCAGCCTGGCGTACCTCGTCGCGATGTCCCAGACCCTCAGCGCGGAACTGGAGGGCACCGGAATCACGGTGCAAGTCGTGTGCCCGGGAGTGGTGGCCACCGAGTTCCACGAGCGCCAAGGGATGGACTTGAGCAGGATGCCGCGGATGAGCGCCGCCGACGTCGTCACGGCAAGCTTGCGCGGCCTGGAAATGGGCGAAACCGTCTGCGCACCGGGCGTGGAGGACGTCGGCCTTCTCGATGCCGTCTTCCACGCAGACCTCGCCGCTTTCGGAGGGCAGAGCCCCGAGCTCGCCACGCGGTATCGGTAAATTCCGAGTATATTCCGCGAACGAAAGTTGATGCGATCCTCCGGAAACGGTCCTAGAGTGTTGGCCATGGCTATCGCACGGTTCCCGGTCGTGGTACTCGACTGTCCCGACCCCAAGGCCCTGGCTGAGTTCTACAGCGCCCTGCTCGAGTGGAAAGTCGAGCGGAACGACGACGACTGGTGGTCCATCCGCGCCGATTACGGCGATTCGCTGGCCTTCCAGAAAGTCGACTCCTTCACGCCGCCACAATGGCCCGGCCAGGACGTTCCGCAGCAGATGCACCTCGACGTCGTGGTGGACGACCTCGACGCCGCTGAGGCAGCTGTGCTCGAGCTCGGCGCGACCAAGCACGAGAATCAGCCGGGAACGACATTCCGGGTGTTTCTTGACCCGGCCGGTCATCCTTTGTGCCTCTGCCTGGACTGACGACACATCGGTCAGGATCGGAGAAGCGGTCGGTGGGGCCTCGGCTTAAAGTCGAAAAATCACGGGGCTACGGCGGCGCCGGCCCGTTCACCGACCCGGACGGGTTTGCATGGGAGCCGGCGTCAGCGTGAGCTGGGAGGGATGCCGCGGGTAGCCGCGCTAACGCGAGTTCCATCGGAACCAGCGGATTCCGATGAAGGCGAACACGACGACGTACCCCACGCAGGCCAAGAGCGAGTAGGTGTCCTGACCGCTCCAGGCAGACTGGTTCAGGACATCCGAGAAGAGTGCCAGGAGGGCTCCGACCGGGGACCAGTCCGCGATGGTTTGCATCGCGTCCCCGAGGATGCCGCTTCCTCCGAGGAGGCCGAGGAGCAACAAGAAGATCATGAGCAACCGGCCGATCGCGCTGACGGCGTTGGTGGACTGAACCAAGCCGACCAGGGCTTGTCCGATGGCCAGGAACATTGCCGCTCCGAGGACCGCAATGATGATGACCAAGAGGTATTGGCCGATGTTGAGCGTGAGCCCGTGAACGATGGCGCCGACGATGACGACAATGATGGAGGCGAGCAGGTTCGTGGCTATTTGGACGACAAGGCGGCTCGTCATGATCATCCAGTTGGGCGCCGGGGTGACGCGGAGCCTTTGCAGCACACCGATCTCACGGTCGTGGGCCAGAGCCAAGGTGAATCCGAGCAGGCACGAGGTGAGTAGGCCAAGGGTCAACGCCAATCCGATGAGGAGGTTTGACCCTCCGAGCCGAGATTGTGATTTGCCAAAGCTTGTGACCACAAGGATGACGACCGGCAGCAGGGCGCTCAAAACAAGTGAAGTCTTACTGTTGAGCATCACAATGGAGTCCGCGCGAAGCAACGAACCCATGGCGAGGCCGCGAGGTGGGCGGACAGTGGCGACGCTGGTGTTAGTCACGGATCTCACTTCCAGTCAGTCCGATGAACACGTCTTCCAAGGTCGGTGCGCCGTGGGCGACCGAAAGCACCCGCGGATCGTCCCTGTGTTTGTCGATCAGCTCCGACGGCTTGCCGATGGTGAGCAGTACCCCGTGATCGATGATCGCGACCCGGTCACACACCGCCTGAGCCTCCTCCATCGAGTGCGTGGTCAGAAGAATGCTGTTGCCTTCGCCACGGAGTTCCTCGATGCGACGCCATAGTCCACGGCGTGACTGGGGGTCCAGCCCGGCGGTGGGTTCGTCCAGCAAGAGCAGGAGGGGGTTGTGAATCGTGGCAATGAACAGTGCAAGCCGCTGCTGCTGCCCACCCGACAACTGTTTGAACCTTTTGCCCAGTTCTTCTTCAAGCCCTATGGAACGCATGCTCATCCCGATTTGCGTGCGCGAGAGTTTTACCCCGTAAAGCCCGCCGTAGAGCTTCGCGATCTGTTGAATAGTCAATTCGGCCTGGAAACTGGAGGACTGCAGTTGCACCCCGAGCCGCGCTTTCGCGTCCAGCGGCTCTTCTTGAACGTCGATTCCGTCCACCAGCAGCCGCCCGGATTTCGGCGTAACCAGCCCTTCGATGGCGCTGAGTGTGCTCGTCTTCCCCGCACCGTTCGGGCCCAGCAGGCCGAAGATCTCACCCCGGTGAATCTGAAAACTCACACCGTCGACGACGGTCCGCGCACCGTACGCGACGTACAAGTCGCTGATGTCCAAAACCGGCCGTTGTGCCGGCACATTCACTTCACTCATCGAGCCGCATCCCCCTCAGGGTGGCCAAGCAGCCCCATGGCAGGGCGCCGTTGCGATGAGTCTATATCCGGGAACCTGATGTTTTGATGGGAACCGACACGGCGCCCTACACAGCCCGATCCGCGCGTTCCCAATGTTCGCGCAGCAACGCGCCGAGCCGCTCGGGTTCGATCCGGTGCGGGGGGTCGAAGTGATGGCGATCGGGGAACATTTCGAGGCGGAAGTCAGGGAAAACCGTCGACAAACGCTCGGCGACCTCGCCGTAGTCGTCCGGGTTGCTGAGGCCGCCGAGGACGAAGAACACCGGCCGAGCGAACGCCGCAAGCCGTTCCCGATCCAGATCGTAAATCTTGAAGTCCCGCAGGAATGCCCTGATCCCCGCCGGCCGCTTGGCCATCCACGGCGGCGGTCCGCCCTCGGGCGGTGGCGGAAGGACGACGTCGGGCTTCACGCCCAGCCTCATGAAAGCGGCCATGAACTGATCAGGCGGCAGTAATTCCAGCGCCTCATACTCCTTCCAGAGCTGGGTGTGCCCCGGGCTCCAGTCCCAGCTTCCCGCCCACGCGGGCTCCAGGAGTGTGAGACTGCGCAGTCTCTGTGGATGATTGGCGGTGAACGCCAAAGACGCAGCCCCGCCACCGGAATAGCCGAGCAAGTGGAATGTCTCCCAGCCGCGGGCGTCGGCTTCGCGCAGGACACCCTCGATTTCCGTGTCCAGGCTCCAGCCAGGCGGCGGCTCATCGCCGTCGTACAGTTCAAGGTCCTTCGCGACGGCGTCGACGTCGGGACCCAGCGCGTCGATCAGCGCCCCGTACGCGGGTTGGGCCGGAAGAACGCTTCCGGGAAGAAGGATGACCCGAATCGGTTCCATGGCGGAACTCTACGCCGCTTGAGGCTCCAGGGGAGGGGGAGGCGAGCTATATTCCAGGGGAGAGGACAGCGACCCCGGCGTGAAGTGCGGCGCGCGGCAGATGAAGGATTTTGACAAATAGTAGCCATCCGCCCAAAGGCCTGTATGCTTGTAGCTGTTGTTGTGTTTGGCATTTGGTAGTTCAGGCAGTTCCCGCGGTTCATCAACCGCGACCTTCTGAAGTAACGGTGGAGAACACCCCACACCGGAGGCCCGACAGTCGGGACAACCTCCACCTTCAGTAAGGAAACTGAAAAAATGGCTACAGGTATCGTCAAGTGGTTCAACTCCGAAAAGGGCTTCGGCTTCATCTCCCCGGAAGATGGCAGCCAGGACGTTTTCGCTCACTACTCTGCAATTAACTCGGGCGGCTACCGCTCCCTCGAAGAGAACCAGAAGGTTTCCTTCGATGTCGAGCAGGGCCCCAAGGGTCCCCAGGCAGTAAACATCCAGGCTCTCTAAGCTTCGGATTTCAAAAAGCAGGACCGGTCAATGACCGGTCCTGCTTTTTTGTGCCCTCTTTTTTGGGTTGCGTGGGGTTTCTTTCGACGCGCAAATTACCCGGGGATGCGCCAGATCCCTGTCGACACCTGAATTCGGGTAGCGACAGGGATTTGGCGTGTCGCCCAGCTTTTGCTGTAGCAGTGTGATCCAGCAGAATCCGGCGATGTCCCTGGGGTGTGTCCTGTGTAACCCTTATTCGCAGGCTATCCCGTCGCCATCCCTGTCCAATGCGGGCCTGTAGCCTGGCTGCCCCCGATAGATCGGTGCGGCGCCGGCTGCCCGGGCGGCCGTACAGTTCGCGTAGTAAACGGACGACGGCGGCGCGACCGGCTGTACCTGCCTGGCCTGGGCTTGGTCTTGTTGTGCCTTCGCTGCAGCAGCATCGGCGGCAGCCTTCGCCTGGGCGGCAGCCTGAGCTGACGCTGCCTGAGCTGCAGCGGCATCGGCAGCCGCTTTGTCAGATGCAGCCTTGTCTGCCGCCGCCTTCGCAGCCGCTGCGGCTGCAGCCGCGCGCGCATCCGTTACCCTCTTGGACTCTGAGCTTTCCATCCAAAGCAGGACTCCCGCGTCGGACTTTGTGCAGATGAATTGCTTGGGTGGATAGCTCTCAGTCGCGTTCTCCGTCACGCAGGACGCGGTTTTCGGCGCGGTCGGCGTCGGCGTTGGTGTTGGGGTGGGAGTCGCCGAACCCGAAGCCGATGCCGATTGGGTGGCACCGGCCTGCGAAATTGTTGGGCTGGCTCCGCCGCAGGCGGCAAGGGAGAGCGCCGCGGCGGTGGTCGTGACGACAGTGAGGACTTTGAAAATAGACGTGCGAGATTTCAAGAAGCGGTGCGACGCGTGCTCTATTTCCCCGTTGTTTTCAGGCGCGCGAGTATTCACTTATTGCCTCTATGATTCTTATTTCGACGCGAATGTCAGCAGATCCTGGCATCTGAAATGCGAGAAAAGAGAAGAAGTTGTCCACATAGAGAAGAAGGCCTCTTGACGAGGCCCTCGAGATCAGATCGTACGGCTCGTATTAGAATATTTGTTCGATCAAGAAAAGATATATTCGAATAAATATCCACATGCACGAGGTTCGGTCTGGAGGCGGCCACGAAACCCCCGTAGCGTCAAAAACATGAGACCGCCACCAGGAGAGCCATGGAGAAACCCCTGCCAAACCACACCCCCTTCGACGCCGGCGGAACACTGAGATTTCACTGGGGCACACGTAGATGGGAAGTAAAACCCCACGTCGGCACACGTAGACGCATCCCCGAGCACACTGAGTTTCGCCAAAACACCACTGAGATGGCTGTTTCGCAATCTACGGTTGCCCTTGGAGCGAGGTTCGTCGGCGCACCTGGGGGAATCCACGGGAATGCGTGGGAAGTCCGCCTGCCAACGCCCCGGCTGTTGGCAGGAACAGTTGAATCGTCTGGACCTTGCACCACCTTTGGCCCGGAGAGCGTTGGATCAGCGCAGCAGAGAAAGTTGGATCGCGAGTGTTCGATCAAGAAGTCCGGCGAACGCTGGACTACGTTGCTCGCGGAATGATGGTTCGAATTGTCGGTGCGCCTGGCAGCGGCCGTACAAGCGTGGTGCAAAAAGCTATTGCTGACCTGGAAAAGACCGGAGCAACGGTTTATTCCATTTCGGGACTCCGCTCACACCGCGGAATACCATTTGGTGGAATTCATAGCCTGAGCCTGGATATTCGAATAGGTCAGTTCGGAGTTCTGGGTGTGGCTGACACCCTGGCAAGCCGGCTCTCACGGCCGGGAGAGCGCGTGCTTGTCGTCGATGACCTCGAGTTTGTCGACGCGGAGACAATAGCGGTTCTGGATGCCGTCCGCCGTCGGACGAAACGGCCCATGATCGTCACCATGAGCGAGCCATCCATCTACTCGATGGCACAGCCGGCCGTGCTCAGCCCCGGCCCCGAAGCCAGGGTCCACCTGAATCCTCTCCGCTACGAGCAGGTGAACGAGCTCATCACCGACGTCCTGGGAGCTCCGGCGGACGCTGACACCACCGCCCGCATCCTGACGAAATCGGCAGGGAACCCGCGGCTTGTGGTTCGCATCGCGGAAACTGCCGCGCTCAGTGACTCGATTGTCCTCCGCCACGGGCAGTGGCACATGAAAGGCGACTCCCTGTGGAATGAGCACCTCCATGGCACGGTGCAATCCCTCCTCGAAGGACTTGAATCCGACGAACTCACGGGCCTTCAGGCCATGGCCATCGCCGGGACGGCGCCTCTCGATGTGCTGCAACAAGTGGTCCATTCAGATGTTCTCGACAGGCTTGAGCAGCGCGGCCTCATTTCAGTCATGGAGGATCTCCACACCAATGTCAGCGCTTCGATCACCCCACCGATCCTTGCCGACTATTTCCGTGGTCAAAGGGTGCTCACAAGCAGACGGGTCTTGAAGAGCCGGATCACGCGAGCCCTCAGTGGATTGCCGCAGGAATCCCTCGTTGACGGCAACTCAGCTGATTCGCTGGTGAGGGTCCTGGCCGCGCTGCGCCTTGAACGTAGCTCCGACGACGCAGCCACGGCGCGCCACTTTCACGAGCAAATCTCCGTCCTGGAGCGCCAACGCTACGAGCTGTGGGATGCCAACAGATCGGTATCGAACGCGGTGGCGCTTCTGAGCGTCTACTGGGGCTCGCCGATCGACGCTTCGAGAATTGAGCGTGTACTTGCCCAGACCTTGACCCCGGGCGGAGAGTCGTGCGAACTCCTGTTCCTGGCATTCACCAAAGCACTTTGGGCGATCCATAAAGGCAAAGGACTGGATTCTGCAGCTGGCGCACTCAGGAGCTTCGGTAAGGAACGTCCCGAATGGTCCGCCGAAGCCGAAGCGGCGGAACTTTTCCTCAGGGCTTCCTATGAGCGAATGCCGGAGAATCTCGACGAAACCTTCGCGCAGCTGCACGATCGCCACCCTGAAAGCGGTGTCATTTCCAGCATCCGAGGGATTCTGGAACTCTATCGCTTCAACCCTTCCGCCGCGCTCAAAGCCATCGACACCTCCAACGGGTTAAGGGGCATTCCAGGAGCCGAACCGTTCATCCGCGGAATGGCCCTTTTCAGCTCGGGTCGGATTGATGAATCGATTGTCTTTGCCCTCGACCAGCGCTCAGAAGCCCGCCGCAACCTGGACCAATTCGGGATGGTTTCCACTACCTATGTTGCTGCCCAAGCCCTCATGTACCGCGGCTATTTCGACGATGCCGAGTACCTCATGAGCAGCATCTTTGCCATGGGGCGGCCAGGCTTCCTCGTGGCTTCCCTTCACGACGCCATGCTGAGGCTCGCTGGACTGAGGACCGCGACGTCGGCGATCCTGCCAGCAGCAACCCTGGCCACCCAGGCGCGGCGCGAAGCTGAAGACATCGGACCACTCCCCGGGACCGCACGAGGAGTCTACGAACTGGTCGCCGCGCGGCCCCTTATCCCCGCTGTATTCGACGCCAAAGCCGCGAAACTCATCCAACGGCAGCTCGAACGAGGCTATGTGCTGGAGGCGATCTATTCCGCGCTGTTCTTCACGTGCCTGCTCCCTGGCCGATTGGTTCTCGAATTCCTTCGGCAGACCTTGAAGGAGTATGCCCCCTCCACGTCCCATGATCAGCTTGTGGCAATTGCTGCCGCGGTGGTGGAGGACGACCATCAAATGCTGGGCGTGCTGCTCGAACACTATGAGCCCGACGCCGATTTCTACCAGGTACGGATGCTGCTCCGCGGTGCTTTCAAGCGGTATGCCTTCGTGGACAATACCGTCGGGGCGGCCGCGATGGACCGGGCGTACTCCATGTTCGCGACACGTTTTCCCTCGGAGGATGAGCCCATCGCGTTTAGTTCGGGGAGCTACTCGCCCCTGACCGTCCGGGAAATTGAGATAGCCGCCCTGGCCGGTCATCGCTCGAACCCCGAGATCGCCGAGCATCTCGGAATCAGTATCCGGACCGTGGAAAGCCACATCTCCAACGCGCTGCGCAAGACGGGAAGCCCGTCCCGCACCGCACTCTTCGACCTTGTCCGGGAATCGTCTCCGTTCCGGGAGAAACGGCCTTCCGAGTGAGCCGACATGGTGGTTTCCTGACTACAGCGTTGCTCCTTCCGGCTTGAAGACGAAGGAATGGCTAACGGTCAGTTGGTCCGGAACTGTGTGGGAGATGAGGACCACCACCTTGTGCTGCGCCCATTCGCCGAGCTCGCAAGTCAGGGCCTCGATGCCCTGGAGGTCCATGCCATTGAAAGGTTCATCGATGGCGACCACGGGGGTATCGGCAACGGTGCACATGAGCAACCAGAGCTTCCGGATGTTGCCCGTCGACAGCATGGAGACGGGCTGTTCAGCCCAGTCCTGCAGTCCATATTTGGCCAGTCGGGCGAGTCCGGCCTCCGGGCCGACCTGGCGGCTGCGGGCCGCAAGAGCCAGATGATCGCGAACAGTCATGGAGGGGTAGAGGGCCGGCGTCGTGCGGCAGACGCTCCGTACGTGTCGCGCGTCGGGAGAGCCAGCGTCGATACCGCACAGGCGAACGCTTCCGGCCCAAGGCTGGAGGAAGCCGCTGATGAGCTCAAGGAAGGTCGACTTTCCGCTGCCATTGCTGCCCGCCACCCGGTAGAGTCCCGGCCCGCTCATGCTGAGGCTGAGTCCCTCAAGGATAGGTAAGCCCTGCCGGTAGCCGACGGTTACAGAGTCAATCTCGATCGAAGTCTCAAAAGACGTTGGCGTAGGCATACGGCGGCTCCCAGGATCAAGAGGATGGAATAGCCCGACAACAGCACGGTGCTGAACTCAGGGCTGAAAACAAGGATGAGCGAACAAGGAGAGATGAGGAGGAGCGTGAAAAGGGCGTCCATCACATCATTGGCTTTGGTGCCGTCGGTGGCGGCCGGCGGCCGGGAGAGCGATTCGGCGACGACTCCGGAGGCGGCGACGATCACGCCCGCGAGAACAGCACCGGGAACCGGAATGTCCAAGGCGAGAAGTGCCCCCAGGAAAACAAATCCACCAACGGCGGCCCCCGCCAAAACGTAGATCCCGACAAGGCGGACAACGATCGCGTTGGCGGAGTAGCCGTTCTCCCAGGCAAAGCGGTAGTGGTACAGCTTCGCGGTGGGCCCGATCCGATTCAGCATCGGTTCCGTAACTCCCAAGCTCAAGAGCACGGCAACACCGATCAAGGATTTGTGCAGTTCCCCGGAACCGAGAGCCGAGTGGACGGGAAGGATGCCCCTGGCGCCCAGGAGGATGCCAACGACGGCGATCCAGGCGAGGACGATGGTGCTGATCACAGAGCCTTGTTTGCTGCCCAACAGATCCGTGACGACGAATACCACGAACTTCGTCAGCGGTCTTTGCTTGCCGCGTCGCTCTGTACTGAAGGAAATCCTGTGATAGCTGAGGCGGCGCCATGCGCGGATGCTGAGGAGGATCAATGTCCCGGACGCAGCGGCCGCCAGCAAGCACAACGCTGGAAGGAAGGGCGAAGGGTCCTTGGCGAGGCCGCTGAACCGGGAGAGCTGAGGCAAGAGGAACCCGGTGACAGCCCCGGGCAAGAGCCCGAGGATGAGAGCCAAGAGGCAATACAGCCAATGGAGGCCTATCCGTTGTGCAGGTGTTGAAGCGAAATGGAGGACGCAGTAGGCACCTGCAGAGGAGGCGAAAACCAGGACGGAGACCGAAGCCAGCACGACGTTGAGGTAGCTCGTCGTCTCCTCTAAAAAGACAAGGAGGAATACCGCAGCCGAATACCAAAGGAGCCCCGTGCGGCGAAGTGCCGGGAGCAAGCCGTATCTCACAACAACCTGCGGGAGGGGAAGCTCCATCGCCCGGAAGAGTTCCAGGTGCGGAGTGCCGGAAACTGCGAGCCGTCGGCTCGAAATCACCTCGCTGAGAACCGTCGCCACAGCGGAGTAGAGGATCCCGAGGAATCCCCAATTGAGCACGGCGGCCGTGTCGTGGCGGAGCGGGCCGTCGCGGAGAACAGACATCGTGGAAGCGAACACCATAGTTGCGAGCACGGCCAGTGCTGTCGATCCGAAGACCGCGAGGGCCCTGAAGCCATCCAGGGTGAGCGGCAAACGCATCGCGTTGACGATTTCGAACGCCCGGAAGTCCCGCAGGATCCTGTAATCGGACCGGCGGACCGATGCGGCACGGACCCTGGCGTTCGACGTCCGGCCGGCATCTGCGACGGGAGAGACCGTGGTCCTCATCAGCACCTAGAACTTGCTCCTCGGACTCTTCTTCTGGACAGAGTCCATGAAGGCCACAATGGTGAGGACCGCTAGTCCGAGCGCACAAACGACGGCGATTGCCGACGTCGTTCCCTGGAACGGGACAACGATGAGCGGGCTGAGGGCCGCCGCGTTGGCAAAACCGGCGACGGCGAAAACAGCCGCCTTGAGCGGTAGCCATTTCCCGGCCGGGCTAAAGGCCGCAATCAACGGTGCCGCCACTCCGAAGACGAGAAGTATGGCGACTGCCCCGTTCTTCACGGCGAGCGGATCGATATTGTTGAGGCCTTCCGGGGCAGGAGAAGCCCACACGAGGCCGAGGGAAATGCCGGAGAATGCAGCGACCATGAGGCCCACGATTCGTAGAAGAAGGCTGTAAAGCTGAGTATTCATTGAGGGTTTCTGTCCGTGGGAGGTAGTTGAAGAAGGTCAGCCGATGGCAACTATTGTTGACAGGCTGATGGCTGAGAGCACAACGAGGATCTTCCTGCCTGTGGAAAACCCGCGCCAATGCCGGTAGAAGATCGCCAAGGCAACGAGGGCCGTTGAAGGGAAATAGGCCCAGAATCCGGGGACATCACGCGGTTGGATGACGCCGAACAGCACGCTGAACAGATTCACGGGGATCGTGGCGAAAATGGCGATCACAAAGAAGGCACCGATATTGACGCGGCCCGCGAGTACCGACTTTCCGGGGATTACGCGTTTGTCCAGGAACGCGGCAAGGGAGAAATACAAAGCGATGATTACGGCGTAGAGCAGGAAGAACATGACGGTGCCGACCGTCATGGAGAGGCTTAGCAAGCGATCGTCGCCGATTTCCGAGGGCACGTCCGCCGGAACGTTCGCGTTGAGGTACTTTCTGGTCAGGGGAAGCCTCAGGGCCACCAAGACCATCAGCAGAATGTAGCTCGCGATCCATAGACCCCGGGACGTGGAGACCCATCCCCTTGCTGATGACGGCTCGGGCCGCAACTTTCCGACCCTCGCGACGCTGATGACGGTTTCGGACTCTCGGCCGTCTTCCGTGCTGGTCATGAAATCCTCCTCAGGACTTGAGCTGAATCACGATGGCCTCAATGGCGGCACCGAGGATGATGAGGGCCAAGGCAAGGAGCAAAGTGCCGAGGGACCGGGCCATGTCGTCGATGAACGAGCTCAGGGTTGGGGGCTCGTTCTTCATCAGCAGCCGGCGGGCCAGGCCCGCGGCGGGCTGGAATCCAGCGGTCGCCGCCATCACCAGGCCGAAGAATTCGAACGGGACGTACCATATGACGTCGGCAACCAGGCCGGCACTGCCGACGGAATGCACCCCGAGGGACACTGTCGCTCCGATATACAGCGCCAGGATTCCGGCCCCGAGAAGCGTAGTCAGCCCGAGGGTCGCGACCCCCGAATACAGCACCAAGGCCGCGCCGACGTTCCGCCCAAGGATCTGGAGGAAGTCCTTGCCGTAGAAGGGGCTTCCGCCCATGTCCCTGGCGTCCCGGATCCAGGACAGGTCCACTGCTGAGTAGCCGAAGAAGGCTATGGCAGCCATGGCCAGGCCCGTGCTTGGGAGCAACCATCCAGGGATGCCCCCAAGCACGCGTGCTGTCTTAGCAAGCATCGATTTAGGCGACCGCTTGCGCCCGACCGATGCGGAAAAGGATGGTTCGAGCCGTTGCGATCAAGGCACCCGTGATTCCTGCCCCGAATATTGTGCCGATGACAACGAGTGCCCAGCCTCCGACCTCGATGGCGTGCATGATCTGGGACGCCGCCGCGGCAGAAATGCCAAGGGACCCCGCGATCCACGAAACAGCCAAGCTCGCGCCGAAGATGCCAACCACAGCCAGAGCCGCCGCGGCCGCAGCCTGAAGGCCGGTCCTTTTCGTCATTGTTGATTCCACTACAACCCCATTTCTCGAGTAGAACGGCCAACGGTTTCGCTGGCCCTGAAGAGTGGTGCCCCTCCAAAAAGGAGGGCCATCCACGGTTCAGATTCTCTCGGTGAAATTGGCGTCTACGTGTAAAAAACGGAAAAATCCGTGTGCCAAAGGCCGTTTCTCAGTGTGAACAAGCCCGATCTCCGTGTGCGGGAGGGCTCGTCTACGTGTTCGCGGGGCTAAAACACTGAGAGCCGTTCGCGGCCCTCTCGCCTGCCCCGACCGACCGCGGCAGCCAACCCCGGCGAAGAAGGCTCAGCGTCGCGTCGAGGGTGCCTTGGCCGGCGAACCGACAATGAAGGGCCGTGTGTTGAGCGGTTCGACGGGAAGGACAGCAGGCTTGATTTCAGCAATCGGCACCGAAGGCTCAACGCTGGAGCCGGTTCCGAGCCCGCGAACCGTCCAGCCTTGCGCCTGCCATGCTCGAGCATCCAGGACGTTCCGCGCGTCCAGTACCATCCGGCGTCGTACAAGCGAGCCGACGACGGCGGGTGAGAGGGCGCGGTATTCGTCCCATTCGGTGAGCAGCAGCACCAACTCGGCGCCTTCGAGCGCGCGGGTCGTGGACGCTTCGAAGCGGAGCTGCGGGTAGCGCATCCACGCGTTGTTGATGGCCTTGGGATCGGTCACGGTAACGTGGGCGCCGGCCGCGGCCAGTTGGAGTGCGACGTCGAGGGATGGGGAGTCGCGGATGTCGTCGGTGTCCGGCTTGAAGGCCGCGCCCAACACGGTGACGGTCCGGCCGGACAGGAAGCCCTTGCACATCTCGCGGGCGACCTCCACGGCGCGGGCGCGCTGGCCGAGGTTGATGGAGTCGACCACACCCATCCACTCATCGAGGGAAGGCACGGACAGCGCTTGTGCCTGTGCGCGGAACGAGCGGATGTCCTTCGGCAAGCAGCCGCCACCGAATCCCAGGCCGGCGTGCAGGTACCGGTTGCCGATGCGTGGATCCAGCCCCATCGCCTCACTGAGCTCCGTGACGTCGGCCCCTGAGGCGTCGCACAGTTCGGCGATGGCGTTGATGAAGCTGAGCTTCGTGGCGAGGTATGCGTTGGAGGCGGACTTGATGAGCTCGGCCGTCGCGAAGTTGCAGACCAACCGCGGTATTCCGGCTGAAATCAGCGGTTCGTAGACGGCGTCGAGCGCAGCCGTGACCGGGGCGCCGGCGGCGGAGTCCTTGCCGCCCGGCACGCCGTACACCAAACGGTCCGGTACCAAGGAATCCTTGACCGCCGTGCCTTGGCGCAGGAACTCGGGATTCCAGCCGAGCAGGACATCCGGCCTGCGGGCGAGGATGCCGCGGAGCATGTCCACTGTTCCCACGGGAACGGTGGATTTGCCGACGACGGCGGCGCCCCTCGCCAGATGCGGGAGGAGGCTCTTCGTGGCGGCGATCACGTACGAGAGGTCCGCGGTATCCGACGTCTTGGACTGCGGGGTGCCCACGCAGAGGAAGTGCGTCTGGGCGTCGGCGGCATCGGCGAAGTCGGTGGAGAACGTGAGGCGTTGGGTGGCGAAGCCGTCCCGGAGAAGTTCGTCGAGGCCGGGTTCGTGGAAGGGCGCGAAGCCCTTGTTCAGGTGGGCGACCTTCTGGGCGTCGACGTCGATGCCCACCACGGTGTGGCCCATCGATGCGAGCGTGGCGGCGTGCACCGCGCCGAGGTAGCCGCAGCCTACAACGGAGATTTTCATGCTGGGAGTCCTTTGCTGGAAGTCACGGAAATGGTGGCAGGCTCGGCCGCGTGCAGCTCGGCCGCGTGCAGCCCGGCCGGCTGAACCGGGCTTGGCGCGGCGGCAGGCTCCACGAGCGCTTCGCCGGCGATCACTGCCTCGTAATGCTGGACAAGTTGCGCGCTCAGCACCGGCCAGGTTCGTCCTTGGACCGAAGCGAGTGCCGCCGTTCCGAACGCGCGGCGCTTGGCGTCGTCGCCCACCAGGTCCTGGACGTAGGCCCGCAACTGCGCGAGGTCTCCCGGCTCGTAAAGCCAGCCGGTGCGCGAGTTTTCCACGAGGTCAAGGGGACCGCCGCGGCCGGTGGCCACGACGGGAACGCCGGAGGCCATGGCCTCCTGGATCGTCTGGCAGAAGGTTTCGAACTCGCCAGGATGAACGAAGAGGTCAAGGCCGGCCACTACTTGGGCCAACTCCTCGCCGCCCAGGAACCCGGTGAAGAAAGCGTTTGGCAGTGCTGTTTCGAGGGCGGCGCGTTGCGGACCGTCGCCCACAATCACAAGCCGGGTTCCCGGCAGATCCGCGAGAACGGCAAGGTCCTCCACCTGCTTCTCCACCGCGAGCCTGCCGACATAGCCGATGATGCGCTCGCCGTGGGGCGCTACGGAGGCGCGCCACGCCGTCGAGCGCTTGGTGGGGGAGAACCGCGCGGTATCCACACCGCGCCGCCACATGCCCACCCTTAAGATCCCGCGGCCGCGCAACTGGTTGAGCGCGAACGTGGACGGGACCAACGTCCGGTCCGCTCGAAGATGGATGTTGTCCACCCGGTTCCATGCCCAGTTCTCCAGCATGGGGAGGCCATACCGGGCGGCGTAGCTCGGCACCTCGGTTTGATAAATCGCAACCGTGGGGATGCCGAGCTGGTGCGCGGCCTGCACGGCCCGCCATCCGAGCACGAAAGGTGAGGCGAGGTGGACAACGTCCGGCGCGTAGTCGGCAAGGATTCTCTTGACCCGGCTCACACCCCCCAACGCCACCCGCACATTTGTGTATCCGGCCAAGGGCACGGAGGGGAGGCGGTGGACGAAAGCGCCGTTCACGACGTCCGAGACGGCAGTGTCCGACGTCGACGGCGCAATCACCATCACTTCGTCGCCTCGCTCTTGGAGATGCTCGAGCACCCGCAGGATGGAGTGCGTGACCCCGTTCATGAGCGGCAGGAATGATTCGGCAACGATAGCGATCCTCACCCCTCCACGGTGTGCGCGGAGGTTGGCGACGCGGAGGAATGGGCGTGACGGTAGGGGGAAGGTTTGGTTAACAAATTGACGTTGATTTCCCGAGTGGAGGATCCGCGCGGCCGGAAATTTCGCCGATCTGGGTAACTCCCGGGCTGGAAGACGGGTAGAAGTTACTCTTATTCCCCCGTATCGGCACGCCTTACGGTGACACCGTAGTGAACCTCGTGGCCATGACTGGGGCTTGTCCCGGGCACCGGGGTATTTCGGCAGGAGGGCGCTGACTGGGCGGCGCGCCCTCATGCGCTGAACAGCGCAGGGTGTTTTCGCCCCGCGCCGCCCGTATGTCCGGCCAGGCCGTTGTCTAGAATCGAGCCAGACCCTATGAAAATCCTCCATCGTACTAACCAGGTTGACCAGAACCGGACGTTCAAGAGGACGATCCCCGGTAGATGGTTTACCTGGTTATCCACCGTTGTAGTTGTACTCGCTTTCACCGGCGTCACCGCCGGCATCACCGCACCTGCAGCCCAAGCTGCCAACCCCACCATCGTCACCCTGACTTTTGATGATGCAAATGCCGATCAGCTCACCGCCGCGCAGACCATGCAGAGCCTGGGCTTGGTGGGTACTTTCTTCACGCCGTCGGGATTCATCAACAACCCCAATTACCTGACAACAAGCGACATGCAGGGCCTTGTGGCGAACGGCAATGAGATTGCCGGCCACACAGTCACACACCCGGACCTGACCACCGTGACGTCGGATGAGGCAACCCGCCAGATCTGCAACGACAGGGTGAACCTCAGCAACCTTGGATTCACGATCACTGACTTCGCCTATCCCTTCGCTGCCGAGAACGCATCGATCGAAACCATTGTGAAGAATTGCGGGTTGAACAGCGCCCGCGGTCTTGGCGACATCAAGACGCGGTTCAGTTGCGCCGGTTGCCCGCTCGCGGAGAGCATCCCGCCGGTGAACGCATACGACACCGCTGCTCCCGACGAGGTTGACAACACCTGGACCCTGGCCGACCTGCAAAAGTCCGTCACCCAGGCGGAGCCGGCAGGCGGGTGGGTCCAGCTCACCTTCCACCACATTTCAGCGACCAGCACCGATCCGCTGAACGTCACCCCGACCCTGTTCAACCAGTTCGCCACGTGGCTTAAGTCCCGCCCTGCAACCACCATGGTCAAGACGGTGGCGCAAGTGATCGGCGGAACCGTCAAGCCGCTCGTCTCGGGACCGCCTGCTCCGCCTGAGGGCACCGGAAACCTCATCAAGAACCCAAGCCTTGAAACCCTCGTAGGCGGCGTACCGCAGTGCTGGGCAGCCGGAGGCTATGGAACGAACACTCCAACGTTCTCCACCGTCAAGCCGGGACACACGGGAAAGGTCGCCGAACAACTCGTGGTGACCAACTATGTCGACGGCGACGCGAAGCTGCTACCCACCCTCGACCTGGGAGGTTGCTCACCAACGGCCACACCGGGGAACTCCTATTCGATAGGTGCCTGGTATAAATCGACCACGAATACCCAGTTCGAGCTCTACTATCGGACCGGCCTCGGCACGTGGAAGTACTGGACATCGAGTCCTTGGTTCTCGGCGGCTACGAGCTATCAGAAGGCCACGTGGACAACGCCTCCGCTGCCCACCGGGGCCAGCGGCATCAGCTTCGGGCTGAATCTGTTCAGCAACGGCACCCTGACCACGGATGACTACGAGATGTTCGACGTCGGGACGCCGCCACCGCCTCCGCCGCCACCACCGGCCGGCGGCAACCTGGTACAAAACCCCAGCCTTGAAACGGCCGGGTCGGGTTCGTTCCCGCAGTGCTGGCAGGCCGGCGGATACGGCACCAACACCGCCACATTCAGCACGGTAGCTACCGCGCACACCGGTACTAAGGCGGAGAAACTCACCATCACGGGATACTCGAGCGGTGACGCGAAACTGTTGCCCACCATGGACACCAGCACCTGCCCACCCGCGGCCGTCGCTGGCCACACCTACTCGGTGCGGGTCTGGTACACCTCCACAGCCGTCACACAGTTCGCTTTGTATTACCGTGACGCCTCCAACAACTGGGTGTATTGGACTTCCGGACCGTGGCTGGCTGCCGCCAGCACGTACACCCAGGCAAGCTTCACGACGCCGGCGCTCCCCGCCGGGGCCACTGCCATCAGTTTCGGGTTGAGCTTGTTCAGCAACGGATCGGTCACCACCGACGACTACGCGATGTACGACTCCGTGGGAGCTCCGCCGTTGGGCTGAGCAACAGAGATTCACTGAGACAACTGAGGGCGGCTGCTTAGCCGCCCTCAGTTGTTCTATCTGGCGGCCGGGCCGGCCGCGTTATCGCGCCGTCTTCAGAACATCCGGCAGCTCGTCAACGAATACCGTCCCGGGGGGCTCGTAATAGATGACAAGCACCTCGTCACCCACGTTGAAGACACTGTTTTTGTCGAAGGGGTGCGCGTGGAAGGCGCTCGTGCCGCCGTGGAACGGCAGCATCACTTCTCCCACGGTGCCCGGCCCGATTCGACCCGTGACCCTGCCGATTTTGCCGGTCAGGCTCCGATCAACCTCTTTGTGCATCGGTGTCCCTATGCATCAGGGGTTTTGGTGGGCCGCTTGGGCGCTTCCTTGCCGTTCTTGAGGGCAGCTGTGATCGACGGAAGGTAGTTGCCCACCTGGGAGAGGATCCCGCCCACCATACTGTTGAGGCCCTCGCCACCGTTGAGGACCGTCATCTGCCCCACGTGGGCAAACGGTTCGGCCGCGGCAGCCACGATGGCGGGCATGTTCTCCGCAAGCTGCTGGGAAATAACTGCCTCTTGGTTGGTTCCGAGCGCCTCGGCACGGGCTTTGATGCCGTCCGCTTCCGCCAAGGACTTGGCCTTGATGGCCGAGGCTGCGGCGTCGCCCCGGGCCCGGGTGGCGGCAGCTTCGGCTTCACCGGTGATCTTGGTGGCTCCCGCAATGGCGGCCGCGGCCGTGGCATTGGCTTGAGCTTCGACTTCCACCCTGCGGGCGTTCGCCTGGGCCTCGAGTTCCGTGCGCCGTGCCCGCGCCTCGGACGCGCTGATGTCGGCAGCCTTTTGCGCTTCCGCCTCGGTCCGCTGGGCATACGCCTTGGCATCGGCAGGCTTCCTGATGGACGTCTGAAGCTTCTGCTCTTCGCGGTCGGCCTCCAGCTTGGCGACTTCGGTTTCCTGGACCACCACTTGCTGGCGCGCGGTGGCATCAGCCAACGGGCCTGCCTGCGCGGCGTTGGCCCGGGCCGTTTCGGCATTGGCCTGGGCCGCTGATTGCTTGATCGCCGAGATGCTTTGGGCGTCCGCGATCTGGGCAGCTGCCTCGGCTTCCCTCTCCGCGGCCTCGCGGTTCCGGGTGGCTTCGGCAATGCGCGCCTCCATTTTGACCTGCGCAATGTGCGGTTTGGCCAGGTTTTGGATGTAACCCGTCGGGTCCTGGAGATCCTTTATTTGGAGGGAATCAACCACCAAGCCAAGCTTTTCCATTTCTATGCCGCTGGCGCTGCGGACCAAGGATGCAAGTTTGTCGCGCTCGCGGATGATTTCTTCCATGGTCATGCTGCCGATGATCGAGCGCAAATGCCCCTCAAAAACGTTGTAGACCTGGCTTTGCATTTTGGGCTGCTGGCCGAGAAACCTCCTCGCCGCATTCGCGATGAAAGGTGCGGCGTCCCCGATTTTGTAAATAACCACGCCCTCCACGATCACCTGGATACCTTGCGAGGTCACGCAGTTCACCTGGAGTTCTGTTTCATTCAGCGTCAGGGACAAAGTCCTCACTGTTTGGAGCCCGGGAACCACCAAGGCGCCTTTCCCGGTGACGATTTTGAAATCCATTCCGTCCCTGGTGTCCAAGCTTCCCCGAGTCAGGCCGGAAATGATGAGTGCCTCGTTTGGTTCAGCCACCTTCCACATCAATTTAATGAGAAGCCTAATGACGGCAACGGCGACAACTACCCCCACGACGGTGACAAGAACGGGGAGATAAGCAACGAGGTCGAACATGACTGTCCTTTCAACGGCAAGCACCCAAGTGGCTCGTGTAGTCAGTCTGCTTCGGTCTGCTCCAGGAGTCCAGCAATTTGCTTAGCTACAATTGACATAACGGATGCTCCTAGGCGTGCGTTCCCGCCAGCGCATCAGTCCTCGCCGTGCCTTCCGTAGGGACCGCCGGAACGCCGTCGCCTTCTTGGCCGTAGAGCCAATCGCTGTACTGGAAGTCGCCGTCCTTGCGGCTCTTGAACAGCAGGTTCCGCAAGACGCGCGCGACGCCGGACACATGCCAGGACTCTCCCCAGACGCGCGCGGTGCGCTGGACGCGGGCCGTGCGTGCCGCGCGGGCTGAGTTGAAATCGCTGATGGCGCGATCCCACGCACCGGTGTCCACGCCGTCGTCGGTGAACACGGAACCGACGGTGGAGTCTTGGAGGACCGCGGCGTCTTCAAGGGCTTGGCACGCGCCTTGGGCCAAGTACTGGAGCATGGGATGCGCGGCATCGCCCATCAGAACCAGGCGGCCGTCGATCCAGTTCTCGATCGGATCCCGATCGTACATGGGCCAGCGGATGCCGGTCGCCAGGTTCTGCAGCGCTCGCTGTACTGCCGGGATGCAGTCCTTATAAGCCGCCTCGAGTTCGTCGAGGCCTCCGTATTGCTCCTCGCCGCGCTCGAACGAGGGCGACTTGAAGACGGCCACAGTGTTGAGCAGTTCGCCTTTGCGCAGCGGGTATTGCACGAGGTGGCAGTCCGGTCCAAGGTAGACGACGACGTCTTCAAGATCCGTCGCCGGGGTCTCAGCGGTGATGGGGACGGTTCCGCGATAGGCGACGTACGACGACGACACCGGCCCGTCCTGCGCGACGGAGGGGCGGAGCGTGGACTTGAGGCCGTCGGCGCCGATCACGACGTCGGCCTCGTAAACGTCGCCAGTCGACGTGTGAGCCATCCCGCGGCCGTTCACGGTCTCGACTTTCTCGACGACGACGTCGTTCACCAAGCGGACACCGGCGTCCTGGCAGGCTTCCAACAGGATCCGGTGCAGGTCGCTGCGGTGGATCACCACGTACGGGGCGCCGTAACGCTCTTCGAACTCGCCTCCGAGGGTCTGCCGGGTGAGTTCCTCACCGCTCAGGGCGTCGCGGAACACCAAGTGTTTGGGCCGGACGCCGATCTCGAGCGCCTTCTCGAGAAGGCCCCAGCGCTTCAGGACGCGGGAGGCGTTGGGTGCCATCTGCAGTCCCGCGCCGACCTCGCCGAATTCGGGGGCCCGCTCAACCAAGGTGACCTCGGCGCCGTTCGCGCGGAGGGCAAGGGCGCCGGCGAGGCCGGCCATCCCTCCGCCGACGACGAGGACTTCAGTGGACGGGTTGCGATTAGACATTGCTGACTCCTACGGAGGTGGTGTTTTTGGATTGGGTTTTGGCGGTTTTGATCTTCGCGGTTTTGAGTTTCGTGCCGATGATGCCGAGCAGGATGGCCGCGACGGCGGCGGCCCCGGCAAATGCCAGGAAGTTCGAGTTGACGCCGAGCCCGGCCGCGAGCAGCAGTCCGCCTACTTGGGGCGCGGCGACCGCGCCGATGCGGCCGACGCCGAGGGCCCAGCCGAGCGCTGTGCCGCGCAAATGCGCAGGGTAATGGCTGGCCACCGCCGCGATGATCAGGCACTGGGTTCCGTGGGTGCCCACCCCGGCCAGCACCAACATAAGGTAGACAAGCCCCACGGGCGGACCCGCCACGAGCACGGCCAGCGCGACGGCGGCGACGGCGGCTGCCGCGATCGCCGTCGGGATGGGACCGAAGCGCGTTCCTGCCCAAGCGGTGGCCACCGAGCCGACGACGGCACCGAGGTTGAGTGCCAGGGCGAACGTCAGGGCTGATCCGAGGTTGTAGCCGGCCAGTTGCATCAGGTTCGGCAGCCACGTGCCCAGGCCGTACCAAGCAAAGAGCGTCACGAGGGTGGAGATCGCGAACAGGAGACTCATACCGAGGTACGGGGCGCGGAGGAGGGACTTGAAGCCGCCTGTTTGATTCGCGTTCTTGGCGGCAGGGCGAGCCTCCAGGAGCGTCTCCGGGAGGAAGCGGATGCCGAGCGGAACCACCACGAGCAGGGCAACGGCGGCCACGAGGAACATGACCGGCCAGCCGAAGGCGGGAATCAGCGGAATGCCGGCCACCGCGGCGATCGAGCCGCCGATCGGCACTCCGGACATCATCAGTGTGGCGATCGTGGACCGCCACTTGGCGGGAACCAGTTCCGCGACCAAGGCATTTGCAGAGGGAACAAGTCCGCCCAGGCCAATGCCGGCCAGCAAGCGCAGGCCGCCGAAGACGAAGGCGTTCGGGGAGAACGCGCACAGGATGGTGAAGAGCGAAAACAGTGCGGCGCAGGCGATGATGGTTCGTCGCCGCCCCCAGCTGTCCGACATCCTGCCGGCGAAGATGGCTCCGATCATCATGCCGAGGAACGCCATCGAACCGACCGTGCCGGCCGTGGCTTTGGTGAGCCCCCAGCCTGTGTCGGTGATGAGGGAGGACTGCACGGTTCCGTAAACGATGAGGTCGTAGCCATCGAATACCACGAGCAGCCAGCAGACCAGCGCGGCAGCGGCGGAACGCTTGCTGAACCGGGCTGATGCTCCGGGAGAGTGGTGAACGCCGTCTTGGGTCCGCTCCGGCGCTGCAGCGGATGGGGTGTGATTCATCCCACCACTGTGTGGCCGTTGCTTGTGTGGCCCAATAGAATTCTGTCGTGCAGAATCTTCCAGCCCGCAAGAAACCGGCCTATTCCATTGAAGCCGTGGACAACGCCCTGCACCTCCTTCAGCTCCTGCGCGACGGCGGCAGCCTACGCCTCAAGGACGCCGCGGCGGAGCTGGGTGTTGCACCTTCTACAGCCCACCGGCTGTTGGCGATGTTGGTCTACCGGGGGTTCGCGGTCCAGGACGAGAACCGCCGTTATGTGCCCGGGCCGGCCATGGGAGTGGGTCCGGCGGGACTGAGTTGGAGCCGATTGCTGCGCACCGTGGCGCAACCGCACATGGAACTCCTGAGCGGCCGGATCAACGAGACCGTCAACCTCATGGTCCGCGTGGGTACCAAGGTGCGGTTCCTGGCGACGGTGGAGGGGACGAACGCCCTGCGGGTGGGCGACCGGCAGGGGACCGTGCTGCCCGCGAACAAGGCCTCGGGAGGCAAGGCGCTGTTGGCGGAGCTGGAGCCCGCCATGATTGAGCAGTTGTTCCGCAGCCATAATGCGGAGATCGGCGGGGACAACATTCCCGACGCCGAATATCCGGCTTTCCTGCGCGAGCTTGAGACGATCCGGAGCAACGGATTCGCCGCGAATTTCGAAGGCACGGAGGAAGGGATCAGCGCCCTGGGTGTGGCCCTGCACAACGGGCGCGGCGTTGCAGTTGGTGCCCTCAGCGTCGCGACTCCCGTGGCGCGGTTCCGCAGGCTCTTCGATGCTGGTCTTGTTGGCATCATGCGGGAAACCCGGCGCCAATTGGAGATCGACATCGCCGCCAATCCCGCCGAGTCCCAGCCATAACCCACCCAACTAGCTCGCAATAGGTGTCGTTTTGAGGGCCCATAACGACAACAAATGCGAGTCAGTTGGGTCAGTCCGTGAGCAAGTTGGGACAGGTAATTCTGGCTAGCAGAATATGCTGGAGATCACTTGGGGGCCTCCCTAGGGTCAGGAGTACGCCAAAACTGTCCCGCACCCATCGAGGAGGCCCCTGTGTCCATCAGCGCCGATAGCACAACACATGAATCGGTCGCGGCCGCGCATGCGGTTCCTGAGCCGACTCCCGAAGAAGCTGCCCAGCTGGAGCAGCTGTATAAGGATTTCGAGGCCGGGAACCTGATTCCGCTCTGGACCGAGATCGCGGACCTGATGCCGATGGTGCCGTCCCCGAAAGCCGTGCCGCACGTGTGGCGCTGGAACGATCTGTACCCCTTGGCCGCCCGCGCCGGGGACTTGGTTCCCGTGGGCCGTGGCGGGGAACGCCGGGCCATCGCGTTGGCGAACCCGGGCCTGGCCGGCACCCCGTATGCGACGCCGACCCTGTGGGCTGCGATCCAGTATCTGGGTGCGCACGAGACTGCCCCGGAGCACCGCCATTCGCAGAACGCCTTCCGCTTCGTCGTCGAGGGCGAAGGCGTGTGGACCGTGGTGAACGGGGATCCGGTGGCGATGCGCCGGGGTGACTTCCTGCTCACGCCGGGCTGGAACTTCCATGGCCACCACAACGACACTGATCAGCCGATGGCCTGGATCGACGGGCTCGACATCCCGTTCGTGCATTACGCCGACGCCGGGTTCTTCGAGTTCGGCACCGAGCGCGTCACGGACGAGGCCACCCCGGACATCTCCCGTTCCGAGCGGCTCTGGGCCCACCCGGGCCTGCGCCCGCTCTCCGGGCTGGATGACACCACCAACTCACCCATCGCGGCATACCGTTGGGAACACACTGATGCGGCCCTCCGCGAGCAATTGCTCCTTGAAGACGAAGGCCACCCCGCCACCGTCTCCCAGGGCCATGCCGCCGTGCGCTACACCAACCCGACCACGGGCGGGGACGTGATGCCCACCATCCGGGCCGAGTTCCACCGCTTGCGCGCCGGGGCCTCCACCGAGTCGCTGCGCGAGGTCGGCTCGAGCGTCTGGCAAGTCTTCGAAGGAACCGGCACCGTGGTGCTGAACGGGGAATCGAAGGTCCTGGAGAAGGGCGACCTCTTTGTTGTGCCGTCCTGGCAGGAATGGTCCCTGCAGGCCGAAACGTCGTTTGATCTGTTCCGCTTCAGCGATGCCCCCATTTTCGAACGACTGAACTTCAACCGCACGTACATCGAAGGACGCAACAAATGAGACTCCTCACCCTCCGCACTTCCGCCGGAACGACGACGGCGGTCCGCCAGGACGGGGGCACCCTGACCGAGATCGATGGCTTCTCCGACGTGGGCGCCCTCCTGCAGGATCCCGCTTGGACGGCCATCGCGGAGGCGGCCAACGGCGCAACGCACGCGTACGACGGCGCCGACCTCGCCGCCGTCGTGCCCTCACCGGGGAAAATCATCTGCGTCGGGCACAACTACCGCAACCACATCAAAGAGATGGGCCGGGAAATCCCCGAGTACCCCACGTTGTTCGCGAAGTACCAGGAATCGCTGATTGGTCCCAACGACGATCTGGCGCTGCCGCAGGAGTCGGACACCGTTGACTGGGAGGCCGAGCTCGCCGTCGTGATCGGCAAGAAAGGCCGGCGCATCAGCGAGGCGGACGCGGCCGACCACATCGCCGGGTACTCGGTGCTGAACGACATCAGCATGCGCGACTACCAGTTCCGTACCGTCCAGTGGCTGCAGGGCAAGACCTGGGAGAAGTCGACGCCCTTCGGGCCTGCCCTGGTCACCAAGGACGAGTTCACAGCCGGGCCGCTGATGACTTCCGCGGTGGACGGGGAGATCCAGCAGCAGACCCCCACCGGGGACCTCGTGTTCACGCCCGAATTCCTGGTGTCCTACATCTCCACCATCATCACGCTGAACCCTGGCGACGTCATCGCGACCGGAACGCCCGGCGGTGTGGGCCACGCCCAGGACCCCAAGCGCTACCTCCAGGAAGGCCAGCTCCTGGTCACCACCATCGAGGGCCTGGGCCAGCTGAACAACCGCGTGGTCAAGGAAGCCTGATGGTCGCCCGCCAAGACCTCACCACCGATCCGGGCCTGCAGGAACAACTCCTGCAGGCCCGGCGCGGGACCGCGTTCTTCGCCCGCAAGCTCAATGAACTCCCTGATGCCGAGCTCGACGGCGGTTCGCTGCTTCCCGGCTGGACGCGCCGTCACGTTGTAGCACACGTGGGCTACAACGCCCGGGCGATTGCGCGCTTGGTGGAGTGGGCCTCGACCGGCGTGGAGACTCCGATGTATCCCTCCGTTGCGGTGCGGGATGAGGAGATCAACTTCGGTGCCACGCTGTCTCCCATCGCGTTGCGTAACCTCTTTGACCACTCCGCCGTTCACCTGAGCGTGGACTGGCGCGACCTGCCCGACGACGCCTGGCACCACACAGTCCGGACCATCCAGGGCAGGGAAGTCCCGGCGTCGGAAACGGTCTGGATGCGCACCCGCGAAGTCTGGGTGCATGCCGTGGATCTCGACAACGGAGCATCGTTTGCTGATATCCCGGCGTCGGTCTTGGAACGGCTGCTGGCCGACATCACCTCGGCCTGGGCGGCCCGCGGGACCGACGCCGGGTTGTTGATCAAGGTCAGCGGCACGGACCGCACCTTCGGCGATCCGGACGCCGCCGTCGTGGTCGCCGGGCCTCTTGCCGGCGTCGTGCAATGGGCCACCGGACGCGGGACCGACGGCGTGACCGCGGGCGCCGGGCCGGCGCCGGCGGCACCCAAGTGGATCTGACGGCGTCGGGCACAAAGAAGGTTGGCACAGCCCCCGGCTTCTTCACCGCAGGAACTGCACCAACCGCTTGTATGACTATTCAGATTTGGTTGTAGATCCTACCCATTGGCGGCTCCTATAATCCCGGGCTCACTTAATCCGGGCTTTGAATAGGGCTACTTTGCGTCGTCAGCCAGGTGACGTGAAAACATCCAGCCGGCGGCGACCATCAGGATGCCCAAGACCATGAACGTCCAGTTGTCGAGCGTGTTCAGCGACAGGAAATTGGCCGCCGAATCAACCCCGACGCTCAGTCCATACACACTGAGCACGATGTACAAGGCACCGAAGCTCATCAGGGTATTGCGTGCGCTATGGCCGCCCGAGCGGGACATCGCCCAGCTGGTTCCACCGATGAGCAACTGCACAATGTTGAGCAGCAACGACACTTGGAACACGCCCAAGAGCATTGCGCGCGAATCCGGCCCGAAGAACTGCAATTCCCCGTACCGCATGGTGATGCCCGGAATGAATCCGAGAAGGCCCACCAGCGCCATCAGAATACCTACACCCATGCCGATGTTCTGGATGTCCGTCCGTCCGAAGTGAACACCGTGTGCATGGGGGGTTGCGGTAGTCATTACGCCCTCCATCCACCTATTGCGAACAATCCAATTTTACGTCTGCCATATGCAAAAAGCGCTCGGATCGGCCCCGACGGCCCGCCGCCCCCGACGGCGCCGCCCCGGCCCGCCGCCCCCGACGCTCGCTCACTAATGTGCGGTTTTTCCTGGACGCTCGCTCACATGTACGACGGCGGCCCGGCGGAGGTGAGCGGGCGTTGGCCCGGAGGGCCCCATAGGTGAGCGGGCGTTGGAGGATTGGCGGGGCGTCCGGGCGCCTGCCGGGTGAGCGGGGCGCGCCGTGGCACGATAGAACACGATGAAACTGCGCGCTGATCAGACCGGTAACCATGGCTTGCCCATGCCCTTGTGGCTGCAGGGTGCCCTTGAGTCGGCCCAGGCCGCCATTATCTCCGCGCTCGTGGTGGTCTTGCCGCTGATCGGCGTCTGGGCAACTGACGGATTCCAGAACCACACCATCGATTTCCTGGCACGCTTGGCTGGCCAAACGTGGCTGCTTGTCCACGGCGTGCCGCTTCAGCTGGCCACCGTCAACATGGGAACCGCGAGCCTACCGGGTTCCGGCATGCTGTCCCTTATCCCGCTCGGACTGACTCTGGTCCCGTTCCTGCTGGCGTGGCGCGCCGGCCGCAGGCTGGCCAGGGCCTCCTACACGGACCAACTGTGGCAGGCATTCTTCGGAGCCTTGCTTGTCTATGGGGCGTTCGGCGCGGCCACCGGATTCGTGTGCCGCACGCAGGACATCGTCATCAACATCTGGTTCGCTGCCTTGCTTCCGCTTATCCCGTTCGGCCTGGGCATGGTGGTGGGCGCCCGCCGCGAGTCCGGCTCCTGGAGCAGGCTCATTGGCGTCGACGCCGTCGATTGGCTCGCACGCACTAGCCAACATTCACGTTGGGCCGGGTCCTACTTTGGTTCCGCCATCAAGGCCGGATTCGTCGCGATCATGGCCGCCATGACACTCGCGGCGATGTTGCTCGCAGTCGACCTTGTCATGCACTGGACGGACATCATCGCCGTCTACGAAGGCCTGAAAGCCGGTGCCCTCGGCGGAGGCGTCCTGACCATCGCCCAGCTCGGCTACCTGCCCAATCTTGCGGTTTTCGCTTTGGCTTGGTCCTCCGGGGCCGGGTTCTCCCTCGGTGTTGGATCGCACGTCGGGCCGCTTGGCACCGCCGTCGGGCCCTTGCCCGCCATTCCCGTCTTCGGCGCGCTGCCCACTGGGCAACTCGACTTCGGTGCCGCGGCCCTTGCTGTTCCGGTAATCGCGGGTCTGCTGGCCGGCTGGTGGTTCCTGCGTGCGGGGGAGAACCACTTCGACGAATGGCTCTCCATCAAGATCAAGGCGCGCTGGTTCACGGCTCCTGTTTCCACGCTGTTCCTCGGCGCGCTCGTCGGGGCTGTGGCCGGGGCTTTGGCGGGGGGCCTCGCCTGGCTGGCGCGCGGCTCCGCAGGGATCGGGCGCCTCACCGAGATCGGACCGGACCCGCGGTGGACGGCAGTCTGGATCGCCGCGGAGGTGGGGATCGGCGTCGTGATCGGTTATTGGGTGGGGCCCTGGCTCGAGAGGCGGCAGAAGCTCCGCGAAGCGGATCTCGATGATGCCGTGTACGACGGCGACCGCCGCTAAGGCACCCGCCTCACCTCGGCTTGTGCCCGGCTAGCGCAATCCGGAGGGAATGGAGTTCTGGAAATCGAGCTGGCACGAGGTCTGGGCGTGGAGAGTCAGCGCGCCTCGTGCGCAGTCCTCCAGGGTGCGGATCTGCTGGAAGAAGACGACGGCGGTGAGCACCAGCAGGCACATGATGGCCGTGACAACCAGCCCGGAAATGGTGCCGAACAAGACGATGCGCGGTTGCTTGAACCTGATGGTGCGCACAAGGACCACCACTCCGAGCACTCCCGCGACGACGGTGAGGATGCCACTGAGCCAGACGTAGCTGATGTTCAGGATGTAGACGAAGATGGCGCCGAGCACCGTCAGCAGGAAAGTCCTGAACAGCGTCCGGGTAACGGCAAGCGCTGATTTGGCAGCCTCGCTCTGTGGCTGGTGCTGCGGGGTGGGTCCAACGCCGGAATTCATGTTTTCCAGCCTACGCGAGCCAGCCATAAGCTAGTGCAATGCGCATTGTTGTCCTCGTCTCCGGCACCGGTTCCAACCTCCAAGCAGTTATCGACGCCGTGAAGGCGGGCGAGCTGGACGTTGAGATCGCAGCCGTGGGAGCTGACCGGCCCGGTACTTACGGCGTGGAACGTTCCGCCGAAGCCGGACTGGACACCTTCGTGGTGGACTTCAAGGGCTACGCGGACCGGGCGGATTGGAACGCCGCGCTGACCAAGGCCGTTGCCTCGTACGATCCGGACGTGGTGGTTTCCTCCGGGTTCATGCGGATTGTGAGTCCGGAATTCATCGATGCCTTCGGCGGCAAGTACCTCAATACGCACCCCGCACTGCTTCCGGCCTTCCCAGGTGCCCACGGTGTCCGCGATGCCATGGCTTATGGCGTGAAGGTGACTGGCTGCACCGTGCACTGGGCCGACGCTGGCGTGGACACCGGCCCGATCATCGCCCAGGAAGCCGTCGACATCGCCCCGGACGACACCGAAGATACCTTGCACGAGCGCATCAAGGTTGTGGAGCGGCGGCTCCTGGTCCGGACCCTCGCAGAGCTCGCGGCGGGAAAGCACGCCTGAGTCGTCCGTTTGGCCCAACTAACTCGCAGTAGGTGTCGTTTTGAGGCTCGAAAACGACACCTAATGCGAGCTAGTTGGGTGGGCGGGCAGGGGGGAATCAGTCGAGCTCGAGCTGCCACCGGAATGCATCCGCCCAGTCCGAAACCGGCCACGAAGCGGAAGACGCAGAACCAGACGATGTCCGGGGCGAGGACGCCCAGCACCGTGAAGATGGAGAGCACCAGAAGGGTCGCGGTGAAGGCCCGCTTCCGGCCGATCGTGTCCGCGATGGTGCCCCAGGCGAAGGCACCCAAAGCCATGCCGATCAGGCTGGCGGTGCCGATCCATCCGGCGTGGGCGGGTTGTCGGGACCAACGCTTGGAAAGCAGCGGAACAAGGATGCCGTTGAGGGTGACGTCCCAAGCATCGAACATGTTGCCGAGGCCGCCGATCAGGAAGATCCTGCCCTGGACCTTCCACCTCCACGGCAGCTCCTGGACAACTTGTTCGCCGCTCGGGACGGTCGTATAAGTATTCATTTCCCCTTCTGGGGAAACTCTATCCGTGCTTCTGGATCGCCTTCCGCAGGAAGCCGCCGGCCTCATCCAAAGCGCTCTTCGCCTGCGCCGGATCGATCCCCGTGAGCACCACCAGGATGGCCGCCTTGACCGATCCACCCACCGAATCCAGCGCGCGAATCGCCGTCTCAGCGTCCACGCCGGTGGCGTGTTGGATGGTTCGTTGGGACCTGGCGAGGAGTTTGTTGTTGGTGGCACGCAGATCGACCATGAGGTTTCCGTAGGTCTTCCCGAGCTTGACCATGGCGAGCGTGCTGATCATGTTGAGGACGAGCTTCTGGGCGGTCCCCGCCTTAAGCCGCGTGGAACCGGCAACGAACTCGGGACCGACGACAACGTCGATCGCCACGTCCGCGAGTTTGCTGATCGGTGAGTCGTGGTTGCAGGCGAGCGATGCCGTGAAGGCGCCGCGGCTGCGGGCCTCCTCGAGGGCGCCGATCACGTACGGCGTGCGTCCCGAAGCTGATATTCCGACGACGGCGTCCGCCTCGGTCACGCTGATGTCGTGCAGGTCCCGGGCCCCGGCCGTGGCGTTGTCCTCGGCGTACTCCACCGGTTTCTGGATGGCCTGGGTGCCGCCAGCGATGATCCCGACGACGAGGCCCGGGGGAGTGCCGAAGGTGGGCGGGCATTCGCTCGCGTCCAATACCCCGAGCCGTCCGGCCGTTCCGGCGCCGACGTAGAGCAGCCGGCCTCCGCGGGCGAGGCGTTCCGCAACGGCGTCGACCACTGCGGCGATCTGCCCGCTGGCTTGCTCGGCGGCGGCCGGGACGCCGCGGTTTTGCTCGTTCATGGCGGCGACGAGCTCGGCCGTGCCCATGGTGTCCAATTCACTGAGCGCGGGCGATGCCGCTTCGGTTTGGAGGCCCGCGAGCTCGGAACGGAGTTCCTCGAGCGGGTCCGGGGAGCCGGGAGGAGCTGTTGCGTCAGGCTGTTCCGTCACGGTGAATGTACCTTTCCTGGAGGAGCCCGCGGCGGTTCGCTGCGAGGGCGGCCCCGTCCATGCCATCGCCGAGTGCCGCAACCACCTCAATCCCAGCCGAAGCGAGGGCGTTGTGCAAGAGCCGGGCGAAGAACTCCGATTTCACGACGCCGCCAACGAGTGCCACCTGCTTGGTGTCGCCGGAGGCAAGGGTCACGGTGTTCGTGAGGAGTCGGCAGGCTTCATCCACAATGCCGCGTGCGACGGCGTCTCCCGCCTCCGCTTCGTCCAGCACCGCGGGGGAGAAACGCGCCATCGTCCGGGCCGGGTTGCCGGATTCGGCGAGCCATGCCGGAAGCTGCGCGGGCGAGCCGATCAGCCCGGCAGCTGCACCGAGCAACGACGTGGCAGGGCCGCCGTCGTGCGCTTGAAGTGCGGCCTGGAGACCCTGCTGGCCGATCCACCGGCCGCTTCCGCGATCACCCAACAGCGGTCCCCAACCGTCGGCGCGGTGGAGGGTCCCGGCGTCGTCGAAGCGGAAGGCAACCGCACCCGTGCCCACAATCAGCACCGTTCCCGGTGCGCCGTCCAAGGCGCCGAGTTGCGCCGCGGTGGCATCCGAGAGAACCGCGGCCGGGACCTTGAAGCTCTCGGAAAGGAGGACGGCGAGTTCGTGGGAGTTCTCCGCCGAAGCCTCAACCCCGGCAACGGCCGCGCCGATTCCACACAAGGAACCTTCAGGGAATGCTGCCGGAAGCCCTCGCGGCAGCATGCCTGCAGTGTCCGCGAGCAGTTGGAAGGCGAGCCGGGCGCCGTTGTCCATGCCCAGGCCGGGGAAGCCGTGCTGGTCCGCCGAGCCCAACACCTCGTCGCCCTGCCTAAGCTCGATCCTGCATCGGCTCTTGCCGACGTCGGCCACCAAAATCACATCCGCGGATTCCATGGCCCAACCATATGTTGCGGGCGCCGCCACGTCTCGAACGACGAAGAGGAGCCACAACACGATAAACTCGTCCGTATCCCCAGCAACCGCGGAATCCCGCGATATAAGACGGAGACTTTTGTGAGCTTGACGCAGCTTGACCGTGTTCCCATCCGCCGTGCACTGATCTCGGTTTACGACAAGACGGGACTGGAGGAACTCGCGAAGGGCCTGCATGCAGCAGGAGTCGCCATCGTCTCCACCGGTTCCACCGCGAAGAAGATCGCCGCAGCCGGTATTCCGGTCAAGGAAGTCGAAGAAGTCACCGGTTCCCCGGAGATGCTCGACGGCCGGGTCAAGACCCTGCACCCCCGCGTGCACGGCGGCATCCTGGCCGACCGCCGTGTTCCCGCGCACATGGAAACGCTGGCCAAGATGGAGATCGAGCCCTTCGACCTCGTCGTGGTCAACCTCTACCCCTTCGTGGAGACCGTCCGCTCCGGCGCCGCGCAAGACGACGTCGTCGAGCAGATCGACATCGGAGGCCCCGCCATGGTGCGTTCGGCCGCCAAGAACCATGCCGCCGTCGCGATCGTTGTGGACCCGAACTTCTACGGCGCCGTGGTGGAAGCTGCAGCCGCTGGTGGCTTCGACTTGAAGACGCGCCGCCGCCTGGCCGCGAAGGCCTTCGCCCACACCGCGACGTACGACACCGCCGTCGCCACCTGGACTGCCAGCCAGTTCCTCGACGAAGACGGCGACGGCATCATCGATTGGCCCGCGTACGCCGGCCTCGCCCTGGAACGCTCCGAGGTGCTGCGCTACGGCGAAAACCCGCACCAGCAGGCTGCCCTCTACGTGGACAAGGCCGCGCCCGCCGGCATCGCCCAGGCTGACCAGCTGCACGGCAAGGCCATGAGCTACAACAACTTCGTCGACGCCGACGCGGCCCTCCGTGCTGCGTTCGACTTCTCCGAGCCGGCCGTCGCCATCATCAAGCACGCCAACCCGTGCGGCGTGGCCGTTGGTTCCGTCGATGCGGCCGACCCCATCGCCGACGCCCACGCCAAGGCCCACGCTTGCGATCCGGTGTCCGCTTTCGGCGGCGTCATCGCGGCAAACAGCATTGTCACGGCGGGCATGGCGCAGACCGTGGCCGGGATCTTCACGGAGGTTGTCATCGCCCCGGGCTTCGAGCCGGAAGCCGTTGAAATCCTGTCCAAGAAGAAGAACATCCGCCTGCTGGCCCTGCCGGACGGTTACGGCCGCTACCCGACGGAGATCCGCCAGGTCTCGGGCGGCGTCCTCGTCCAGCAAGCCGACAAGGTGGATGCCGACGGCGACAACCCCGCCAACTGGACCCTCGCCGCCGGCCAAGCCGCCGACGACGCCACGCTGGCCGACCTCGCGTTCGCTTGGACCGCTTGCCGCGCCGCCAAGTCCAACGCGATCCTCCTCGCCAACAACGGAGCCGCAGTGGGCATCGGCATGGGCCAGGTCAACCGCCTGGACTCGTGCAAACTGGCCGTTGAGCGCGCCAACACCCTGGGTGTCCAGGTAGAGTCCGACGTCGATGGTGCCGGCGGTGCCTCCAACGTCGGGACGAGCAGCGCTCCCGAGCGTGCCCGCGGCGCCGTGGCCGCTTCCGACGCGTTCTTCCCGTTCGCCGATGGCCTGCAGATCCTGATCGACGCCGGTGTCCGCGCCGTCGTCCAGCCTGGTGGCTCAGTGCGCGACGAGGAAGTGATTGCCGCAGCCAACGCCGCCGGCATCACGATGTACTTCACCGGGGCAAGGCACTTCTTCCACTAGGTCCATTCCCTGGGTCCGGGTGCTCCACCTGATCCGCCCTCTCCGCTCGTTCCACTCGTTCCACCAAAAAATGGACATGTCCTCCCTTCCCGGATGGACATGTCCATTTTTAGTGGTCAGGACTGGGCATGTTCGCAATATGTCCAGTCCTGGGAGCGAACGGGGGGCATGTCCCCTGCGCTCGGGTCGGGTTGGGTTGGGGTTGGGGTGCCGGGGAGGTTACGGGGCGGTGGACGCGTTCTGGTACGTGCCTTGGATGACTGAGCCCCAGTACGGGCCGTACATGTTGGTGGAGTTGCTGCCGTAGCCGTAGCTGTTCACCGAGTTCTGGTACCCGGCGGAGCTGGTTCCCGTGAACCATGGGCCGCCGGAGGAACCGCCCGTCATGTTGCACGGGATTCCCTGAGTGTTGTACTGGGGGTTGTAGGGATCGTTGGCGGCCGTGCCGGAGCAGCTCATGAGTGACTCTCCGGTGAAGGGAGCCGCCGCGGGGTAGCCGAACGACTTGTATGCGAGTCCGCGGGCGGCATTGAACTGGACTCCTGAGGCACCCACGACGTCAGCGAGCTTTTGGCCATTGAGGGGGTTCATGACGGCGAATCCGGTGTCGTACTGCATGGCTCCACTCGAGGACCACTGGCTGGTGGTGTACAGCGCCTTGGCCGTCCACTTTCCGTAGGGTGCCACGCCGTTCTGGTAGGCAGGAACAAACGTGAAGTTGCTCGCGAACGCCCCGGGGCCTTCGTTGAGGCAGTGGCCGGCCGTGGACACTGTGCTCCGGTTGGCCGAGGTGATGGAGTTTCCGGAGCAGACATAATTCACGCCGCCGAGAGTGAAGAACACCTTCCCGATGTGCGGGACGGGAGCCTCACCGCCATTTGCTTTGCGGTCCACGGCCGGGGACTGCGTTGCCGGGCTGGCGGCTTGCTGGCCTTCGATGGTGGTCAGGGCGCTCCCCAGGCCCGGAAAAACCTGATCGGGAGAAACCGGGAGGTCGGCAAGTCCGAGTGCGGCTTGTGCCCGCGTGAGAGCCTTGGTCGCCAGGACGTCGCCGGAGACGGCGTTCTTCATCCGCTCAGGAGTCCAATAGTCAGCAGTGTTGCCGTCCGACGCCGGATTGCTGCTGACGGTCGACGCATCGGCGCCGTGGCTTGTGGACGGAGCCGCAGAAGCTCCGCTGCCGGCGCCCAGCGAAAGCAGGGCGGCGGCAGTCAGGCTGAGCAGGCTTGTGGCCAGGGTCTTGGTTCTCGTCACAGTTGTCCTAGATATCGGGGAGAGGCGGCCGGTTTTGTGGTGGCCGCGTGGACTGACGGAACCGAAACTACCCAAGTCGTGACAAGGATGTAAAGGGATTGTGAGATTTGACTTTCGTTTTGACAAGAAGCGAATTCTGCCCTATTTCCGGGTGGCCGGAAGGCCTAGGATCCGGACGCCAGCTCGTAGGCATCCCGGATAACGGAGCCCCAGTAAGGACCGTAGATCACGGCCGGGCCGCCGGGGTAACCGTAGCTCGTAATGGAGTTTTGGTAGGAATCCCGTTCGGAGTCGACCATCCAAGGTCCGCCCGATGAGCCACCGGTCATATCGCAGGGAATGCCCTGTGCCTTGAACTGGGGGTTGATGGGATCCTTGGTTGCGTCGCCGGAACAGCTCTTCAACGATTGGCCGTCGAACGGCGGAGCAGCAGGGTAGCCGAAGGCTTCATAGCTGAGTCCCCGGTCCTGGTTGAACTCCACGCCCGACGCCCCAACGACGTCGGCCAGGTGTTTGCCGTTGACGGTGGCAGTGACCGCGAAGCCTGTGTCATAGCGGATGTCGCCCGTGGTGCGCCACTGGGGTGTCGTGTACAGGGCTTTGGCCGGCCAGATGCCGAATGGAGCCTTGCCGTTGAGATAGGCCGGTACGAAGATGAAGTTCTTCACGAATGCTCCCGGACCCTCGTTGACACAGTGGCCAGCGGTCGCCACCGTGCTGTCGTTATCCGACACGACGACGTTGCCGGAGCAGACATATGCGAAGGCACCCATGGTGAAGAAGACCTTGCCGACGTGGTCAATGGGGTCTTCGTCTTGATGCAGGCTCCCGTTGCTGCCCTTGGCGCTCGCGATTTTCACGGGCGGCCCGGTTTCGACTGCGGCAGCGGCGGTGCTCGATGCGCCCGCTCTTGCGAGGGCCTTGCCTGCGAGGACGTCGCCGGGGATTGCTGCTTGCATCCGTTCGGGAGTCCAGTACCCGGTGGGGTCGGTGTTTGTTGTCGCCAGACTGACGAGCTGCTGCGTCCCAGGCGCTGCGAAGCTCGAAACCGCATTGAAAGGCGTTGCGGCTGCCGCCCCTCCAGCGGCACAGAGGGTCAAAACGGCGGAGGTAAGGAGGCTCAGGAGACCAGTGATGGGGAGTGATTTCTTTGTCATGATTGTCCTGCCAATCGTTTGGCGGCCACGTGACGTCGGCCACAGTTTGACCCAATGAACCTACTCCGATTTGTCGCTGAGGTACATAAGGTTCGGCGAGGTATGACGTGGTAAAGGTCCCAAGAATCCGTCCCGGTACGCGCCAATCCGGCCCCCTCAGGTAAGTTAGAGATGTTGAAATCTGCAGACTTTCAGGGAGATGCCCCGCCAATGGCAAAGATTATCTATACCCACACTGACGAAGCGCCGATGCTGGCGACGTACTCGTTCCTGCCGATTGTGGAAGCTTTCGCCTCAACGGCCGGCGTGGAGGTCGAAACCCGCGACATCTCGCTGGCCGGCCGAATCATCGCCGTCTTCGGTGACTACCTGACTGAAGAGCAGCGGATCAGTGACGCACTCGCCGAACTGGGTGAACTGGCAAAGAAACCCGAAGCGAACATCATCAAGCTCCCCAACATCAGCGCCTCCGTCCCGCAGCTGAAGGCAGCCATTGCCGAGCTCCAGGCCCAGGGCTACGCGCTTCCGGACTACCCGGACAACCCCTCCTCTGACGAAGAGACGGACATCCGCTCGCGTTACGACAAGATCAAGGGTTCGGCCGTGAACCCGGTCCTGCGTGAAGGCAACTCGGACCGCCGCGCGCCCCTGTCGGTGAAGAACTACGCCCGCCAGAACCCGCATTCCATGGGTGCCTGGAGCGCGGACTCCAAGACCAACGTCGCGCACATGACGGCAAACGATTTCCGCTCCAACGAGAAGTCCGTGGTCATCCCCGCAGATGACACCGTCAAGATCCAGATTGTCCGCGAGGACGGCACCGTCAAGGTCCTCAAGCCGGCCTTCCCCGTGCTCGCCGGTGAAGTAGTGGACGGCACCGTGCTGCGCGCGGCCGCCTTGGACGAGTTCCTGGCCGCCCAGGTGGTTCGTGCCAAGGAAGAGGGCGTGCTGTTCTCGGCACACCTGAAGGCCACCATGATGAAGGTCTCCGACCCGATCATCTTCGGCCACGTCGTCAAGGCGTACTTCTCTGAGCTTTTCAACACCTACGGCAAGCAGATCGCTGCTGCCGGCCTGAGTGCCAACAACGGCCTGGCTTCCATCCTCAACGGCCTTGAAGAACTGCCCGAGGACGTTCGCGAAGGCATCAAGGCGGCCATCAAGAAGGGCCTGGAAGACGGCCCGGCACTGGCCATGGTCGATTCCGACAAGGGCATCACCAACCTCCATGTTCCCAGCGACATCATCGTTGATGCTTCGATGCCGGCAATGATCCGCAGCTCCGGCCACATGTGGGGACCGGACGGCAAGGAAGCCGACACCCTCGCGGTCATTCCGGACAGCTGTTACGCGGATGTCTACCAGGTGGTCATCGATGACTGCCGTGCCCACGGCGCCTTCGATCCCACCACCATGGGTACGGTTCCGAACGTCGGCCTGATGGCACAAGCCGCCGAAGAATACGGCAGCCACAATAAGACCTTCGAAGTTGAGTACCCGGGAACCATGCAGGTTGTGGACTCCTCTGGAACCGTGCTGATCGAACACCAGGTCTCCCCGGGTGACATCTGGCGCGCCTGCCAGACCAAGGACGTGCCGATCCGCGACTGGGTCAAGCTCGCTGTGACCCGCGCCCGCGCTTCCAAGATGCCGGCTGTCTTCTGGCTCGACGAAACCCGCGCCCACGACGCCCAGCTGATCAGCAAGGTCAAGGAATACCTCAAGGACCACGACACCGAGGGCCTTCAGATCGAAATCATGTCCCCGGAGAAGGCCACCGCGTTCACGCTCGAGCGGATCCGCAAGGGCGAAGACACCATCTCGGTGACCGGAAACGTGCTGCGTGACTACCTCACCGACCTGTTCCCGATCCTGGAACTCGGCACCAGCGCCAAGATGCTCTCCGTGGTCCCGCTGATCAACGGCGGCGGACTCTTCGAGACCGGTGCCGGCGGATCGGCTCCGAAGCACGTCCAGCAGCTCCTGCAGGAAAACCACCTGCGCTGGGACAGCCTGGGTGAGTTCCTCGCATTGGCAGTTAGCTTCGAGCACCTCGCCACTACCACCGGGAACGCGCGGGCCCAGGTCCTCGCCGACACACTCGACCGCGCCACGGGCACGTTCCTCCTGGATAACAAGTCCCCGAAGCGCAAGGTGGGCGAACTCGACAACCGAGGCAGCCACTACTACCTCGCGAAGTACTGGGCGCAGGAACTGGCCCAGCAGAGCGACGACGCCGAGCTCGCAGCGGCGTTCTCCGCCGTCGCCGGGGCCCTGACGTCCAATGAGGACACCATCATCGCCGAGCTGCTCGCAGTCCAGGGTTCGCCTGCCGACATCGGCGGCTACTACCGCCCCGACGCCGCCAAGGCAGAGGCCGTGATGCGTCCCTCCGCAAAGCTCAACGAGGTTGTCGCGACGCTGAACTAAGCGCCCGCCCCACCCAACTGACTCGCAGTTGTTGTCGTTTTGAGAGCTCAGAACGACAACAACTGCGAGTCAGTTGCATTTAAGCGCGGCGGAAGCGGCGCGGCGCGTCTATCCCGTCGACAAGATCGGCAAGTACGCGGCCAATTGCCGGGGTGAACTTGAATCCGTGCCCGGAGAACCCGGCCCCGACCACCAGCGGTCCAAAACGGTCGAGCACGAAGTCTTCGTTGGCCGTGCTCGTGTAGGTGCAGCTGATGGGAACCGCCGATTCGGCGTCGACCCCTGGCAGCCATTCACGAGCGTAGCGGCGGAGGGCCTCCAGCTGGACCGGCTCGGGTTGGAACGTGCGGGCATCAGGATCGGTGACCGGTCCTACACCATGCCACCCCGCCTTGACCCCTTCGCCCGGTGTGAGCATCCCATAGACGGGGCTGTACCAATAGTCGTCGCGGGGATCACCGGGGTCCGGTGCGTGGTTGAAACTCGGCCAGGACTGGGAGTCATCGATGGGCGTGAAATGGGCAGGTTGCTCCTGGGTGACTACCAGGCGGGGGAGGGGCACCTGCGTCCCGACAAGCTTGCTGGTCCAGGCGCCCGCCGTGATGACAACCCGGCGCGCGGTGATCTCCAGCGAATCAGTCACGACGACGGCGCGATCGTCGCGGAGGACACGGATGTCGCGAACCGGTGTGGAATACGTGAAGCGAGCACCGTGCGCCTCAGCTGATGCGCGCAGCGCCCTGAGGGCGTCGGCCGCACGGACCCGGCCCGAGTCCGGCACAAACAGAACATCGCTTCGGAAGACCATGCCCTGCCAGCGGTCTGACGCCTCCTTTGCGGAGATGAAGTGGCTTGCGATGCCCCGCTGTGCGTGCGCGGTGCGAACTTCCCGGAGCCGGGCAATATTTCCGTGGTTGGCCAGACCCACAAGATCCAACAGTTGCATTTCGGTCTCCTCTGCGAGCCCGTCCCAGAGGTCCCTGGCCTCGCTGACCAGGGCGAGATAGGCGTCCTCCGCGTAGGCCGTGTTGAAGTTGCGCGTTGCACCGTGGGAAGCGCCCACATGGTGCCCCTCTTCAAACTGCTCTAGGAGAACCACCGATCGCCCCCTGAGTGCGAGCTGCCTGGCCGCAGCAGATCCCATTGCGCCTCCGCCGACTACGACGACGTCAACATCCATACCGGCTTCACCCATCCCGTCCGGGCCTCCCAGCGAGGCCTACCGCAGTTTCCATTCTGCCGTGGACGGAGCGCCCGTTTTTGAGCTGCGCCATCCGCATGGAAGATTGGACCGGGTGAAACTCCTCCTTTCTTCGCAGACATCGTCCTCGCGCGGCATCGCGTTTTTGAGGATCGTGTTCGGCGGCCTTCTGCTGCTGCATGGAGTCCAGAAGCTCCTGGCCGGGCAGCCTGCGTTCGAGGCAACCATCGCCGCGATGGGTGTCCAAAAAGCGGAACTGATGTCCTGGCTGGTCATCTGGGGTGAAACCGGGCTGGGTGCACTTTTGGTGCTCGGCGCCCTGACCAGGGTGGCTGGCTTCCTGGCAGCGCTCATGTACGCCGGGATCTGGTTTGTCACCGAATCAGGCAAGCCGCTGCTGAGCGATAGTCCCGGAATCAACGCCGAGCTGCTGATTCTGTATATCGCGTTGGCGTTGGCGTTTGCCTTCATCGGCTCCGGGGCGCTTTCGGTGGACCGGAAACTGTTTGCCGGGAAGCCGGCCCGAAAGCCACGGCGCTAGGCGCCCTTAGCGCCGACCCGTCTGGAGACCCGCCCGGGCCATGGCGTCCGCGTAGGAGCGGCCCATTTCGATCAGCCATTCAGTCTGGCGTTCCTTGGAACCGGCGAAAGCGCGACCGTGCAGCGAGCGGGCCTTGTAGACCTTCAAGCCGCGGCGCCAGATCAGCTGGTTGTCCGTCTTGAGAAGCATTTGCGCCAGGCGGTTGGCTTCTGTTCCATGGGCAACGATCGCCGAGGCGCGCGGAACGAGTTTGAGGAAAGCGATGAGCGGCTTGAGGCCTGCTGCGACCTGCTCGGGAGTCAGCTTTCCGTTCGCCTCGCCGGGAGTGAACCAAGGGTGGGTGTTCCACGGCATCATCCATTCGGGACGCAGGCCGAGCTGGAACTGCAGGCCCAGCAGGCGTGTGGCAGCGGCGTCGTCGCCGGCCCAGACAACCCCCCGTGGGGAGGCCTCGCTCGTGTTGGAAAACAGGGTGACAATCCGGCAATCCTCCACTGAATGCATCGGATCCACATAGGGGACCTCGAAGCCCGGGCGGAGCTTGCGGAGGAATTCCACATGCTGGTTGACCGCGGCGATGTGCGGGGCGAAGAAGGGGCTGTCCGGAACCCCGGGCGTCACGGATTGTTCCGCGGGAGCCGCTTCGGAGCTTGCCGGCTCGACGGCGGCCGGCTCGACGGCGGCTGGTTCGACGACGGCGACAGTCGGCGTCTCGACAACAAGGCCCGGCTCGACGACGGCGGCCGGTTCGACGGCGGGAGCGGCCGTGGGTACCACCCTGCGGGTAATGACCGGACTGGCCTTGGGCAACGACGTCGACGACGCTTTCTTCGGCGTGGCAGCCTTTAGGGAAGTGGCCTTTGGAGCATCTTTCTTGGCCGGGGTCTTCTTTTCGGCCTTGGCCGGTGCCTCGAAGTCATCCTCGTCGTCGAACAAGCCATCGAAGAGCTTGTCGAGCTCGTCGTAGCCGTTTCCGTAGTCGTCGTCGAGCTCGGGGCCGCGCCCGAAACCTTCCTCGTAGCGCGAGTCCAGTTCGGTGCGGTAATCCTCGTCGTGGACGTCGAAATAGTCAGGTTCGGCCAATGCGGTCATGAGAGCGGGGATCTCCTGGGGTCGGGCAAGGACCGGTACCGGGCGCGTGGGGGCACGTCCGTTTCCGGGCCAGTTGATGGGAGGCTCTCCGGGGCGACCGGTTGAGCCTTTAGATCTTAGCAAGCCCCAGGTGTTCTGATGTCCTTCCCGCGTTCATCTGACTCGGTATGTCGCTCGGCGTCAGCGCTCAAACATGGATGACGAATTGAGCAAGCGCCGCGGCCGCTATGAAACTTGCGGAGAATGTGATTGTCGCCACAATGACCGTGCGCCAGTTGAGTGTCTTCAGCGCGTTGATGTCGCGTCCAACGTTCATGCCGAGCAGGGCGATCGAGCCGAGGCCCACGTAGAGCGGGTCAAGGTTGTGGGTGAAGGAGACGATCATGCCGCTGAAAGGAAGGATCGGAGCCGTCGCCAAGGTGGCGAGAGCAAGGACCCATACGCTGGACGGCACGGCCGGCACGTACTTGGCGAGGACGAACGCCACCGCGCACCGTCCTGGAGCAGCTTGCGGATTCCGGCCTGCTGGACACCCGGCTCCTCATCCGCATGGAGTTGTCATCGACGGCACGGACCCGTCGTCCAGCGCAGAGGGAGGGCCCTTGGATGTGTTGGCCCGGCATGGCGTCAGCATCATCCACTGCCCCCTGACGTCGTTCCATTACTCAGGCATGCTCAAGTCCTTTGACGCGTTCGCAGCCGCCGGGGTCAACATGTGCCTGGGAACGGATTCGTTCCCGCCGGACCTGATCAAGGGCATCGACGTCGGCACGCACCTGGCCCGTATCGTAGAGGGCCGCCGGGACGCCGGCGCGGTGTCTGCTTTCTTTGATGCTGCCACGCTGGGCGGCGCCAGGGCGTTGGGCCGCGACGACCTGGGGCGCCTGTGTCCGGGCGCCCAAGCGGACATCATGGTCGCCTCACTGGGTGACTTCCGCGACGGGGTGGTGGAAGATCCACTGCGCACGCTGATCCTCAACGGCTCGGCACGCAACGTCATCGACACCTACGTCGCCGGCCGCCCAGTGGTTGTGGAAGGCTCGCTCCCAGGCATCGACCTGGGCGAGCCACGCGCCGAAGGGCAGCGGCTTTTCGGACAGATGGTGCACGCCTACGGCGAACGCGACTACCGGCGTCGCGATGCGTCCGAGCTGTTTCCCCCGGTCTATGCCCCGGCGGCGGTCCTGATTCATGACTCGACGGCGTAACGCACCGTACGGTCCGGATTTCCTTGGGGTGCCACGCATAAGCTCCTCCGCGGGGCGGTTAGCCCTGCGGAGGAGCCGGGAACGGGCCACATCCGGTGAGGTGGCGCAGCCCGAGCCGGTGACTATGCGGGAATGGCTGCCCGGATCTTCCGGCTGCCCACCATCACGATGAGTCCAAGGAGCAGCAGAGCCGCCCCGAACAGCAACCACAAGCCATTGAAGCCAGTGCTAGCGAGAACAGCCGTTTCAGCGCCAACCGCAATCGCTGCAGTAGCTGAGGCAGCGCCGGCCTGCACTTCAGTCCCGGTCGAAGGAACCGAGGCGGCAGGAGCAACGAAGCCTTGGGCATCGCTCGGCGCGTTCACGAACGGCGGGTCGACAACCCCCGGGGTGACCGTCGGCGGGTTGACCACGGGCGGTGTCACTGCCGAAGGGTTGACGACGCCGGTCGGCAGCCCTAGGCCAAGCGAAACCGTGCCGCTCGTCAGCGGGAGGTCCAAAGCTGCTGTGGGTCCCGTGCCCGAGATGATGCCGGTACCTGTAGGTACGGAACCGAGCAGGTTCAGCGAGGTATCACCCACGGTGGCGAGTCCGGTGCCCGGTACCGTGGCTCCGGTGTTTCCGGTGGTGCCGGTCGGCGTCGTGCTGAGGACGTTGACGGAGGTATCACCCACGGTGGCGAGTCCGGTGCCCGGTACCGTGGCTCCGGTGGTTCCGGTCCCTCCAGCGGTGCCGGTCGGCGTGCTGAGGACGTTGACGGAGGTATCACCCACGGTGGCGAGTCCGGTGCCCGGTGCTGTCGCGCCGGTGTTTCCGGTGGTGCCGGTGGTGCCTGTCGGCGTGGTGCTGAGGACGTTGACGGAGGTGTCGCCGACGTTGGCCAGTCCGGTGCCGGGTGCTGTGGTGCCGGTGTTTCCGGTGCCTCCAGCGGTGCCTGTCGGCGTGGTGCTGAGGACGTTGACGGAGGTGTCACCCACGGTGGCCAGTCCGGTGCCCGGTGCCGTGGCGCCGGTGCCTCCAGCGGTGCCTGTCGGCGTGGTGCTGAGGACGTTGACCGAGGTGTCACCGACGGTGGCCAGTCCGGTTGTGGGTGCCGCGGCGCCGGTGGTGCCTGTCGGCGTCGTGCTGAGGACGTTGACGGAGGTGTCGCCCACAGTGACCGGTGCAGTGACCGGCGCGCTGACGGGAATCGTCGCCTGGGTGCCGGAGGCTGTTCCAGGGCCGGAATTGCTCAGAACTGCCAGTGAGGTGGCTCCGATATTAACAGGGACCGATATCGGAGCCACCACCTGGGTTCCGGACGGGACGGCTGCTCCGCCGGAATTGGTCGCCGGGGCCGGAGCCTGGGCGGGAACAGGGGTAGTGGTCGCGGCGCCCGAAAGTATCGAGAGCGACGTCGACCCGAGGTTCACCGGAATGGATACCGGTGCAACGACTTGAGTGCCCGAGGCACTGCCCTGCGCGCTTGTCGTGGCGTCTGCCGCGTTCGCGGCAGTTGCGCCGAGGGCTATCAACCCGCCGGCAAAGAGGGTGCCAAGCAGCCCCTTGCGAATCATGCTGTGCATTGTGTTTTTCTCCTGAATGATTAGTTCCCAAAGGCGCATCGGTCCGCAGGAAACTGCGGGAACGCCCGGATCGGCCGTTTGCCGCGGCCCGGAACGCATGTCCGGGGAGGCGGCAGAGCTCGGAACTAATCAGGGGAAGAGCCCGGGTCAAACGACACCGGAGCCGGAACTCTGCCCGCAGAAGCCGTGGACACGAGCGTCCCGGCCAAGGGGCAAGACATGTTTGTGCCTTCGAGCCATGCAGCTGCAGCCCCCGAAGGATTGCCGGAAAGGACTGCAGATCCGCTAGCAGTATCGCTGCCGCCCGGTGTACCGGGCGGGAACGTCCCGTCTGGTGAGGGCGCCGGAGGATGGTCGGAACCGCTAGCCCTGACCGTTGCCTTCGAAGGTCCCGAGTTCAGGCCCAGCGGACCGCCGGGGCCTGCGAGGCCGGGCAACGAATCCGCGGCATTCTGGGCGAGCGTTGAGGGGATCTCGGCAACGGGATCAAGAACAGTGGGACCCCCCGCAAGAGCATCGCCCATTACGACGCCATCGGGGAAGTGGAGGGGAGGGGCCATGATGGGGTTCGCGGGGGCAACAACCGGAAGACCGCCACCCGGAAGCGTCTCCACCGTGGATCCGACCGCTCCCACGACAGGGGTGACGACGTGGTCAAGCAAGGAACCAGCGCGGTCAACCGCGCTGGCCGCAGGTGATACAACGCCTGCAGTCACGGCACCAACGGTCCCCTGAGGCACGACGGCGCTGATCACGGGAGTGCCGGCCACAAGCTGGTCGACGTTCCGAGCCAGCTGCGGAAGCTCGTTCAGAACAACTTCGGGCACCTGGACCGCTGGTAGCTGGACTGCGGGCACTGGAAGGGGCTCCACAGCCGGCGCCGGCATGGACGCGACACTTGCCGGAACGGCATCGCCGACGACTCCGGAAAGCCCCCTTCCAGCGTCGTGCACGGCGTTGGAAACTGTGGAGCCCGCTCCGCCTAGAAGGGTGTGGTTGTTCGTGCTTCCGGAATCAGCGTTTGCCGCCGTGGAAGAGAGGGCGATCCAAACGACGGCGCCGGCGCCGGCGAGCATGACGGAGCGGAGAACGTGAAGAACCCGCGACTTACTTTGCTCAGCTTCCATCTCGACACCCCCCAGCGTCAGCTTGGATCGACGATCGCTCCCATCCTAGGCCTCACTAGTTAACTAGTCCAGACGTTGGACGTAAGGATTCGTCAATAAGCTCAGCGGGCGTCGCTGGCGTACCGGACTCCCAACTGGGAGCGCACCCCGTCGAAGAGTCGCATGGTGTTCAGCGAATCGTCCAACGGCATCACGGGACTTTCCGTCAGTCCCTGCTGGACACAGCGGGTCACCTCACGGAGCTCGTAGGTGTAGCCGATCCCGACCGCGTCAAAGCGTTCGACCCGCGGTTCGTCCCAGCCGGTCCGAATCAGAAGCTCGCGCGGATTGTTGATGGACCCTTGCGTCTGAAGGAAGCCCTTGGAGCCGGCAACCGAGGCAGAGCGTGGCCCGTGGGCCAGCAGTGAAGAGGTCAGCTGGGCGACGGCGCCGTCGTCGTAACCCAGGGTGAGCGCATTCTGGGAGTCGACGCCGTCGTCCGTCAAAGCGCCGATCGCGCTGACTGACTGCGGGAAACCGAGGGTACCCAAGGGCCACAGCAGGGCGTATACCGTGAGGTCCAGGAGGGCCCCGCCGCCGTCCGCCGGGGCCCAGATGCGGGCGGAAGGATCGTATGGGGCAGGGAAACCAAGGTCGGCGCTGACCCACTTGATGTCGCCCAGTTCGCCGGACGCGGCAATGGCGAACGCCCGCTGCATGCTGGGCAGGAAGCGACTCCAGACGGCCTCCATCAGGAACAACTTCCGTTCCCGGGCCAAAGCGACCAGCTCTGCCGCTTCACGGCCATTGATGGTTATGGATTTCTCGCACAGAACGTGCTTGCCTGCGTTGAGGGCGTCCCTGACGATCTCGAAATGTTGGGCGTGCGGAGTGGCCACATAGACCACATCGACGGCGTCATCGGCGAGCAGCCGCTGGTAGCCGGGCACACCGCCGTCGTCCCCGTAGGACTTCGTGACCCCATGCGTGGCGGCAAAGGCATCCGCGGATTCCTGGCGCCGAGAGCTCACGGCATACAACTTTGCGTCCTCGAGTTGGGCGAGGTCGCCGCTCACGGTCTTGGCGATCCCTCCTGTGGCGATGATGCCCCAGTTGAGGGCCTTGCCGGTGGCCGCGCGGGGATCCTGGTTCGGCTGACTGAACAACCACGGCTTGGCGATATGCAGACTCATGCGGCCTATCCTCTCACTCCGCCGCAGGCGTTATACAGCTCACGCTCAAGACGGGAGGACCGGGAACCATGCGGTTCCCGGTCCTCCCGTCCGCTGCGGTTGTCCGAGGAGCCGGTCAGGCCCCCGCAGCCACTCGTGGGCGCACCGTTTCCTCGCTCAATTTGCCTTGCTGAAGCCTGAAGCGGCGTTCGGTCTTCTGCGCCAGGCTCCGGTCGTGCGTGACCACCAGAATGGTGGTGTTGTGGTCCCGGCTCAGCGAACTCAGCAATTCGATGATGTGCTCACCGGTCTGCTCGTCCAGGTTGCCGGTGGGCTCGTCGGCCAGGATGAGCTTGGGCTCGTTGGCCAGCGCCCGGGCAATCGCAACCCGTTGCTGCTCGCCGCCCGAGAGCCTGTTGATCCGCCGGGACTGTTTCTCCGGATCCAGCTGCACTTGCTCCAGGAGGGACCGCGCCCGCTCCAAGCGGGCGGTCTTCCGCATTCCCGCGAACTCCATCGGCAGCATCACATTGTCCACTGCCGAGAGATTGGGGATGAGGTTGAACTGCTGGAAAACGAAGCCGATGTCCCGGCGCCGGTATTCGGTGAGTTTGCCGGCAGGCAGCCCGGCCAGGCTTACGCCATCCACGACGACGTCCCCGCTGGTGGGCTTGTCGAGGGCACCGAGCAGGGAGAGCAGGGTGCTCTTGCCGCTGCCGCTCTTCCCCACGATCGAGGCGAGGGTGCCTTTTTCGAGCTCGAAGCTCACACCGTTGACGGGCTTGATGGTGCGGTCGCCGGACTTGAACTGGCGGACCAGGTCTTTGACTTCAATCATGGCTATTCTCCTCGGAGGACTTCGATGGGACGGATGCGGGCTGTGAGCAGCGCTGGTACCAAGGCACCCACGACGGCGACGCCGAACACTGCGGCGACGCCGGCTGCAATGACGCCGGGGGAGGCGCTCGCCGTCACGGAGGTCAGCAGCTGGGAGGCTCCACCGAAGGGGTTCCCGCCTGGTCCGCCGAAGCCGCCGCCGCCGGGGCCGCGCTGGCTCGCAGTCGACGTCGAGCTGTTGGAACTGATCAAAGCCGATGCGATGCCGCCGCTGGCGAAGGAAGCAATGGCCGCGCCGACGACGCTGCCGAGCGCGACGAGGACGAGGGCTTCGAGCACGAACTGCAAGCCGATGGTCCGGTTGCGTGCGCCGATGGCCTTCAAGACGCCGATCTCACGGCGGCGCTCCCGGACCAGCATGACCATGATGAGCAAGATGATCAGGCCGGCTGTGCCCAGTGCCGCGATGAAGGCCACGAGTGAAATGTTCTTGACACTGTCCAGTGAACTGACGGCGGTTTGGAGGTTTCGCTGCCCCTGGGTGACGTCGGCCTTGCTGGTGCCCAGGGCGTTTTGAAGGGCGGTCTTGGCTGCGTCGACGTTGTCCATGCTGTTGACGGTGACCACCATGCTGGAGAGCTCGCCCGGAGTCGCCGCGAGGGCCTGGGCCTCGGCGAGTGTCGTGTACACGGCATTGTTGCCGAATGTGGTTCCTGCGTCGAAGATGCCGGCCATGGTGAACGTCTTACCGGCGATGGTGAACGTTGAGCCGGCCTTCAGGTTGTTCTTGGTCGCGAGCGTGGTTCCGACGAGGGCCTTGGTGCTTGCCACGGTGTAGTCGCCCAGGCCGGTCCCGCTCGTGATATTCAGGGCCTTGCCGGAGGTGTCCACCTCGGCGCCGATACCGGTAGCCGTGATGGGCAGGGAGAACGCCGGCGCGGTTCCGGTGTTTCCCGTGCCTGTGCTGCCCGACCCGGTGCTGCTGCTGGCGTTGTTTCGGGTGCCGAGTGTTCCGGCGTCGATGGCTGCCTGGAGGTTCGTGGTGACGCTCGTGCCCCCGCCGGGACCGCCACCACCCGGTCCGGCCTGCTGCGTGGTCGTGCCGGTGGTTGAGGTGGATGCCGCGGTTGCGGTCTCGAGCCGCAATGCCTTGGTGCCCACCACGGAGACGACGTTCGGGACGGCAGCCGCCGTCGCGGTCTGGGCCGTGGTGAGCGGCTCGCCGCCGCCGTCGAAGCCCTGCGCGCCGGCGGGGTTGACTGTCAGGACCGTCCCCACGGAGGCGTTGAGCTCCTGGACCTTGCCGCCAACGGCCTGGTTGGCCACGAGCATGGCCAGCGCCAGTCCGATCGCGACGGCCAGCACTGCCACGACGGCCGCGGTTCTTATCTTGTTGCGGAAGGCATTGCCTACACTCCGGGCGAGGACGCTCACGATTCTCCTTAGGGACCCGGCCCGCCCCAGCGGCGCGCCTGCTCACCTAACAGTGCTCACCGCGGCTGTGCGGTTGTGCTGCTGTTCCTATGCGGGGCCTGTGAAGCGATGCGCGACGGCGGATGGAGCCGGACACGACGACGGCGGCCACCCCCGTGAGTGGGGATGGCCGCCGTTGTTGGTGCCTGGATAACAGGTACTACTTCGTGATCGGGCCGAGGATCGGATCGTCCACGTAGGCCGTCTTCACGTTGGCCAGGGTCACGATGACCGGCGGCAGCAGGTATGCCGGTACGGTCTTGACACCGTTGTTGTAGGACTTGGTGTCGTTGATTTCCGGGGTCTTCCCGGACTGGATGTCGTTGACCATGGTGATGGCGTGCTCAACGAGCTTGCGGGTGTCCTTGTTGATGGTGGAGTACTGCTCACCGGCAAGGATGGACTTGACCGACTCAACTTCGGAGTCCTGGCCGGTCACGACCGGAATCGGCTTGCCAGCCGCCTTGACCGAGGTGATGATGGCGCGGGCCAGGGTGTCGTTCGGGGACAGTACGCCGTCCAGCGAAGCGCTGGTGTAGGTACCCGCGAGGAGGGTGTCCATGCGCTTCTGGGCGTTCTCTGCCTTCCAGCCCTGGGTGACTGCCTGCTCGAACGACTTCTGTCCGGAAACCACCTTGAGGGTTCCGTCATCGATCTTCGGCTGCAGGATGCTCATGGCGCCGTCGAAGAAGACCTTCGCGTTGGCGTCATCCGGGGAACCTGCAAACAGCTCGACGTTGTACGGGCCGTTCGGCTTCTTGGCCTTGAGTCCGTCCAGCAGGGCCTGGCCCTGCAGCACGCCGACCTTGAAGTTGTCGTAGGCCACGTAGTAGTCCACGTTGGAGGTGTTCAGGAGCAGGCGGTCGTATGCAATGACCGTTGCGCCGGCGTCCTTGGCCTGCTTGAGCTGCGTACCCAGCTGGGCGCCGTCGATGGCACCGACGATGATGAGCTTGTCACCCTTGGTGATCATGGCGCTGATCTGGTTCTGCTGCTCCGAAACGCCACCGTTGGCGAACTGCACGTCCGGCTTGTACCCTGCGCTCGTGAGCCCGTCGTTGAAGAGCTTCTCTGCGAGGACCCAGTTTTCACTGGTCTTCTGGGGGAGCGCGACGCCGATCGAGGATCCCTTGGGGAATGCCTCGCTGCCGCTTGATGAACCGCCGGAGCTGCCGCTGTCCGCACGGCCGCAGGCCGTCAGCGCCAGTGCCGCGATCGCAGCAACCGCTGCTGCCTTTCCTGCTTTACCAAACATTCGCATATCTTGGTTCGCTTTCTTTGTTGTGGATGGAACAAGTCGTCCCGAAGCCGGTCAGGCTTCCTTGGAGATGGCTTCCCTGGTTGAGGAGGTCTCGTCCGGAGCGTTTTCGCTGCTCCGGCCGAAGTTCTTCATCATCATTCCGATGATCGATTTCTTCCCCTGGGTCTTGTTGTAGACATCGAAGGCGACCGCTGCGAGCAGCACGAGGCCCTTGATGATCTGGGTGAGGTCTGCGCCGACGCCGAGGAGTTGCAGGCCGTTGTTGAGCACAGCCATCACGAGGCCACCGACGATCGAACCGATCACGGTTCCCACGCCGCCGGTGACCGCGGCGCCGCCGATGAAGACGGCCGCGATCGCATCCAGTTCCCAGCCGACGCCGTCGAACGGACCCGAAGCGGTGGAGCGGCCCACGAAGATCATGCCGGCGAGGCCGGCAAGGATGGACATGTTCATCATGACCATGAAGTTGACCTTCTTGGACTGGACTCCGGAAAGCTCGGCCGCGTGGCGGTTGCCGCCGACTGCGTAGATGTGGCGGCCGATGACCGTCTTGGCGGAAATGAAACCGTAGATCAGGACCAGGACGGCCAGGATGAGGCCGGGGATGGGGAACGAGGTGCCGGGGCGGCCCGTGGCGAAGAGGTAGGTCGCGTAGAGGATGGCGGCGCTCACCAGGACGAGCTTGGTGATCATCACCCAGCCTTCTTGTACCTCGGCGCCCAGTGCCTGGGCGGTGCGGCGGGAACGAATCGCACTGAAAATCACGAAGGCGACGGCGATCAGGCCGAGCAGGAGCGTCAGGTTGTTATACCCGGTTTTCGGCCCGACCTCGGGCAGGTAGCCGGAGCCCAGGTACTGGAAGTCTTCGGGCACCGGAACAGTGTTGGACTTGCCGACGAACTGGTTGAATCCGCGGAACAACAGCATGCCCGCGAGGGTCACGATGAAGGCCGGGATGCCGACGTATGCAGTCCAGAATCCTTGCCAGGCCCCGATCAAGGCGCCGAGCAGGAGCCCGAACAGGACTGCCACATACCAGCTCAGATGCCAGTCCCTGATGGCCAAGGCCACCGAGATACCGACGAAGGCGGCCACCGAACCTACTGAAAGGTCGATGTGCCCCGCGATGATGACCAGGACCATGCCGATGGCCAGGATCAGGATGTAGGAGTTGCCGTTGAAGAGGTTGATGACGTTGCCCGGGGTGAGGGTGCGGCCCGAGGTGAAGATCTGGAAGAAGATGACGAGTGCAACCAGGGCGAAGATCATGCCGAATTGGCGGGTGTTGCCACCGAATAGCTTCTTGAGCGCGTTCATTGTTTTGGGTCCTTGTGTCCGTGTGGTTCTGGGGATGACCGGGATCAGGCGGCTTTGCGGCTGGATGTCATGAGCTTCATGAGGCTCTCCTGGCTGGCTTCGTCCTTGTTGAGTACGCCAGTGATGGAGCCCTCGAAGATGGTGTAGATGCGGTCGGAGAGGCCCAGCAGTTCGGGAAGCTCGGAGGAAATCACAATCACGCCCTTCCCTTGGTTGGCCAGCTGCTGGATGATTCCGTAGATCTCGTACTTGGCCCCCACGTCGATTCCACGCGTGGGTTCATCCAGGATGAGAAGGTCCGGATCGGTGAACATCCATTTGGCGAGAACAACCTTTTGCTGGTTTCCGCCCGAGAGCTTCGAGACGCCTTCCTCCACGGACGGCGTCTTGGTGCGCAGGGACTTCCGGTATTGCTCGGCCACCATGAATTCCTTGTTGGTGTCCACAACGATTCCCCGGCTGATCTTCTTCAGGTTGGCAGACACCGTGGTGGTCTTGATGTCGTCCAGGAGGTTCAGTCCCAGGCTCTTGCGGTCTTCCGTGACGTAGCCGAGACCGGCGTCGATCGCCTGGCGGACGCTGCGCATGGTGATCGGCTTGCCGTCTTTGTACACCTGCCCGGAGATAAACCGGCCGTAGGAGTGGCCGAAGACGGACCGGGCAAGCTCGGTGCGGCCGGCGCCCATCAGGCCGGCAAAGCCGACGATTTCGCCGCGGCGCACGTGGAAATTGGAGTTCTTGCAGACCAGGCGGTCCTGGATCTGCGGATGCCCGACGTTCCAGTCTTTGACTTCGAAGAACACCTCACCGATCTTCGGCGTGTGGTCCGGGAAGCGGGACTCGAGCGTCCGCCCGACCATGCCCTTGATGATCCGGTCCTCGTCCACGCCGTCTTCCACCACGTTGAGCGTCTCGATGGACTTGCCATCGCGGATGATGGTGATTTCGTCCGCGATCTGCTCGATCTCATTGAGCTTGTGGGAAATGATGATGGATGTGATGCCCCGGCCCTTGAGGCCGAGGATCAGGTCCAGCAAGTGCTGGGAGTCCGATTCGTTGAGGGCGGCCGTGGGCTCGTCGAGGATGAGCAGCTTGACGGACTTGTTCAGGGCCTTGGCGATTTCCACCAATTGCTGCTTGCCGACACCGATTTCCTTGATGGGGGTGTCCGGGTCCTCGCGCAGGCCGACCCGTGCGAGCAATTCGATGGACCGCTTGCGCGCCTCTGCCCAGTCGATGATGCCGCGACGGACGGGTTCGTTGCCGAGGAAGATGTTTTCCATGATGGACAGCTCGGGGATCAGCGCCAGTTCCTGGTGGATGATCACGATTCCCGCATGTTCGCTGGCCCGGATGTCCTTGAACTGCTGGACTTCCGCCTGGTACACGATGTCGCCGTCGTAGCTGCCGTAGGGGTAAACCCCGGAGAGCACCTTCATCAACGTGGACTTTCCTGCGCCGTTCTCGCCGCAGATCGCGTGGATTTCGCCCACCTTGACCCGGAGGCTAACGTCCGAGAGCGCCTTCACGCCGGGGAATTCCTTGGTGATGGACCGCATCTCGAGGAGAACCGGATCCTGGTGCGTTATGGGGTTCGACATACCCTCGCGCCTCCAATGTTTGACGTCGTTGTCGGCTCGGGGATGGCGAGCCTATCTGATGAGAAAGTAAACTGGATCACACCGCTTGTCGTCAAGACTTGAACGCAAGACGGCGGTAACAGCGTGATAACGAAATGTTCAGGACTGCTTGATTCCGGCGTGCTGGAACACCAAGGCGGCCGCCCCGAGGGCCTCCGCCCGGGCGCCCAGCGAAGACATCGCCAGGTGCGTGGTCTCGCCGATAACGGGCACCGCATGGCGCACGAGGCCGCGCCGGATCGGGTCCAGGAGGATGTCGCCGAGGCCGGCCAAAGGGCCTCCCACCACGATGACTTCCGGGTTTATGAGATTCGCCACATTGCCCAACGCGCGTCCCACCGCGAGTCCCGCGTCGTCCACCACGCGAAGGGTCGCCGGATCCCTCGCCATAGCGTTGCGGACAATGTCCTCGGGTTCGAGGTGCAGCCCCGAGCCCTTTCCGAGCAGCTCGATCATGGTGGAGGTGGAAGCCATCGTTTCCAGGCAGCCCCGGTTGCCGCAGCGGCAGATTGCACCGTATTCGTGGATGGTCGCATGGCCGATCTCTCCCGTGATTCCCACCGCCCCGTAGTACGGTGCGCCATTGATGATGAGGCCCGCTCCGATGCCGGAACCGATCTTGAGGAACATGAGGTTGCCGATCCCGCTGTGTGGCCCCCACGTGACCTCGGAGAGCGCGCCGAGATTGGCGTCGTTGTCAACGTATACGGGAAGATCGAGGGCTTCCTCCAGCCGTTCGAGAATCTGGATCCCCACCCATTCGGGCAGGATGGCACCTTGTGCCACAGTCCCGGAACGGCGGTCGATGGGGCCGGCTATGCCAGCGCCCGCGCCAACCACCGCGCTGCGGTCCACTCCGCTTTCGAGCAGTAGTTTGTCGAGGAGGGCGACGGCGGCGCTGATCCCCTGTTCGGCATGATGGCCAAGGGGGAGGGTGACCGTTTCCTCGACGATGATGTGATAGCCCAGGGAGGCCAGGACTACCCGCAGGTGGCGCCGGCCGAAATCGATCCCGACGGCGACCGCGCCGTTGCTGTTGAGCCTGACGTTCAGTGCCCGGCGTCCGGAGCTGGTGATCGGTTCGGTGGAGACGAGGCCGGCGTCCTGCATGATCTTGACGATGTTGGACACTGTTGCCGTGGATAAGCCGGTCTGCCTGGCCAGCTCGGCTTGTGTGGAAGGGCCGCTCAGCAGGCATTCGATGAGCCGTTGCTGGTTCAAGTGGCGCAGCGCTGATTGCGAGCCGGGGTTTTTGCGGTGGCTCTTCGTCGAGCTGGATGTTGCAGGCATGACATGAAGCGTGCCTCAAATCACAGTTGCAGTCAAGAAGTTAACGCAATGGGGTGAACTTGCGTCGGCATCATGAACTATGCCGCGGATTTGTACGAACCATCCCCGCAGGGTAGCCCGCAGGTCCATTTGTCCTGTGGGACCGGCCTGCGGCTGGCTAGGCTGGAATCACGAGTAATCCCGGTCATGTCTCCCAAGAACGCCCGACGGGGATGCAAGGTGCTATCGAGGTGGTAATGATGCTGCTGTCCGTTCTGCAGGCCAACGCTGTTGTCCTGGACGTCGACGCCAATCTGAAGACAGTCGATGCGGCGGCACAGCGTGCTGCCGCGGCCGGGGCCTCGTTGTTGCTGACGCCCGAGCTCTTCCCAGTCGGGTATGCGCCGCTGAGGCTCCACGCGGAGCTCGATCCAGCGGTTATCCCGGGCATCCGAGGGCGTCTGGCGGACATCGCCCGCACGCACGGAATCGGACTGGTCTACAGCCTGCCGGCACCAGCTGCCGACGGCAGCTGGCATATCTCCGCCACCCTTCTGGACGCGCGCGGAGCCGTGCTCCTGGACTACGACAAGGTGCACCTCTTCGGCGAGGAGGAGCGAAAGGCGTTCGCCGCCGCCCAAGCAGCTCCCGGCGTCGTGGACTTCAACGGGGTCAAGACGTCGCTGCTGATTTGCTACGACGTCGAGTTTCCCGAAACTGTCCGCGCTGCGGCCATGCGGGGCGCTGAGCTTCTGCTGGTTCCCACCGCACTGTCCGCGGGCTTCGACGCCGTGCCGCAGGTCCTGATCCGGGCCCGGGCGCTGGAGAGCCAACTCAACGTGGCCTACGCGAACCATAGCGGCCACGAGGACGGCTGTGACTTCCTTGGCGGAAGCGTGGTGGCCGGTCCGGACGGTTCATTGCTCGCTGCCGCCGGGGATGGTGCGGCATTGCTGTTCGCCGAGATCTCCACGGAAAGCGTCACGTCGGCCCGTGAACAGGTGCCGTACCTGAAGGAACGCCGCCCGCAGCTGTACCGCGAGTGGGAAGACTCCGCTCCACAAGGTTGAGGGTCTGAATGCATGGGACGGAACCGTGGCTCAGCAGTTGATCCCGGGCGCTCGTAAGCCAACCGGCCGAGCCCACACACGGATTCCGAGAATGAGGCCGCGTCCGTCGCCAAAGAATGGCAGAAGGAAGACTGCATGCAACAGGAACCAGTACTGCAGGAATGAGCCGGGTGCGAGCAGGGCAATCAGCGCCCCGACCAAGCAGGATGCACTCGGACCTAGTGTCGCCACGATTGCGATCTGCCACCCGTAGAGACGCCCGACGGGAATGACGGAAAAGCGAAGGACTCCGGCAGATATCACGATGTCTGAAACCCCGCGAAACAGCCTCATGCCCGCAACATGGGACCACTCATGCACCAGAAAACCGCCCAGCAGGAAAAGTGCATGCACAAGGAGCCACAGGCCGGCCTGGAAAAGGATTGGGTCAGTCGTCACGGCGGCCAGGAAGGTGCACGCAATGAAGCTGAGAACGACGGCGGCGAATGGCCATCTGCATGACCATATGAGTTGCTTGGCTATCAGGCCGACGGTCGCATCCGGGAGTGTGATCGTGCGAACGGTCAACCCTGGTCTGCTCGTAGAAGTCGCTTCTTGTGGAGCTTCAGTCGTTCCAGGACTGCAGCAACGGCAACATAGAAAACCAAGCATGCCGCGAAGACCAAAGCGATGGGCGCGCTGTTCGACACCCCGATTTCCAATGCGGTCGCCCCGTCGGGCTGTTCATGAGGCTCGAAGAAGAGCGCGCCGAACAGGCCATACTTCCTGACTCCTATTTCTGACGCCGAGAACATCGTGGTGATGAAACTCGTGACAACGACGATCATGGTGACAACAAAAGAGACTGTCAGCCCGGCGATGAATCTAAGCAGCCACTTCATGGCGCGCAATCCTCTCCATTCTTCGCATACCCAAGATGCTGTAAAAGACGACCAGTATGTTAAGGGCGGCAAAAATTGCCGCACTGATAATTGGATCAAAGTTGAAGACGTTCAAACCAAGCGCCACAATCATGACGACTATCACCGTCAGCAGGACTCCGATGATGACGGTGAATGGGTTTCCCTTCTCGGGAGGGAAAGCGATGCCAACCAGGGTTGATATGAGTATGTTGCTCAAGCAGAATCCGAGCACTGGCAGACAGGCTTCAAAGGAAACTCCCTGGGCCACGGAAATCGTGATGACTGGGATGCCCGCAACCGTCAGGAGGATGCCTTGCGAGCCCACGAGGCGCAAGTAGTTCGCAACGGTGCGGCCCGGATAGGTGACCATGCGTCGGAGAGGCTCCGAGTTTGAAAATGCGTAGACTCCCTGAAACGTTATGAGAGCAAGGGCGTAGGGTGGCAACTCCAGATGCTCGAGCCAGGCGAAGACCGAATAGATGGTGATAAATGAAACGGCCACCATTGTTTCGAAACTTCGAAACAAGACCAGAAGGTAAACGCCGAACTTGCTCCCTGCCAAGCGTGAAGGCAGAAATGCGAAGAAGCGACGCATCGGAACGTAGTTCCTGGGCGCGATCGCCACTATTGCTGGAATAATTGCTGCTGATGTCGCAAGCAGCACTAAAATGAAAAACCAGATCCCGACGTCTCCCTGCAGCTTCGCGTAGAGCAATACCGGTGCATTGTATTCACGCCCGAATACGTAGCTTTCGGCGATTTTGCTACTCTGCTCGTTGGTTTGAGGAAAGGCCACGACCAGCCCGAGAGCCAGCACCATCGGGACTACCAGGCCGCGAAGTCGGGCAATCCTGAGAGCCTGTAGAGCACGTTCAAGGAGGTAGTAGCCGAGGCTCAGGAGTAGGTAGGTTGAAATAGCGGGGAACCAGATGGACACCAGAACCCTCGGAATGTAATCAGTTCCCTCGATCAGCACGGTTGAAATGGAAAATGCACCGAAAACGAACACGGTCATCAGGAGAACGAGGGACGACTCAAAGAGCGCAAATGCCATCGTCCTTTCCTTATTGGTCACCGGCAGATTAAAGGAGAGCTTCAGAAGCTCATCTGCCTTCATGAACAGCACCCGAATTAGTGTGTAGGCGATAAGTACCCAGAATCCGACCGATGCGTTGGCGACTTGAAGAACGGGCTCAAGCAGGCCGGTACCACCGAGATACTGGCGGATGACCACGTAGCTCAACACGTTGAAGCCGGCGAACGCGGCAACGAGCAGGATACCGGCTGAAAGCCGAGCGGCCGGGCTTGCCAACAGACCTCGCCCCAAGACGCGTCTCACGATGAAGAGCCAGAACAATCGAAACAGCAGAACTACGCTCTTGATGCGCATCTAAGATGGCTCCATTGCCTGAATGAACTCGTTGGCAAGGTCAGCTATCGTGCCGTGATCTTGGATAATTTTCCGGACCGGAGCCTGAACCACCAGGGCCCCTTGGACGAGGAGTGCCAACTCGTCAGCGACGTGCTCCAACATGGTGAAGTCATGGCTGCACAGCAGAACTGAGCGGCCTTCTTTAGCAAGATTCCGGATATCGCGCTCGAAGAGGTTGATCGCATCGATGTCGACGCCATTGAGGGTCTCATCGATTACGGTAAACCTTCGCCGGAGCATGAACGCGGCGATGAGTTGCAGCTTCTTCCTCATGCCGTGTGAGTAGTCTTCGATCAAGTCGCGGTGCCTGTCGCGCATGGAGTGCCTGGCGAATTGCGTCCTCAGTGCCGCGTGATCCATGGGTTCTCCATACAGCCCGTGCATGAAACGCACGTATTCCTCCCCTGTAAGGAACTCAGGGAGGTAATCATTGCTCGACAAGTAGATCGACGACATCTTGGCGCTGCGGCTCTGACTACTGTCAGACCCGATGCAGACGCGGCCGCTTTGAAGTTGGAGCAGATCCAGGATGACCTTTATCAGCGTGGACTTTCCAGACCCGTTGGGACCAATGAGGCCCATGACCCGGTCCTCTGCGATCGTGAACGAGACATCGTGAAGCACTTGGGTTCTGGGGTTGTAGGCGTAGTTGACGTTGGCAACACTGAGAGTCATGAGGCTTGATTCCGATGCTCTGGTCGTGGTGGCACGTTGTCAGTGCCACCACGACGGCTGGCTTGTAGCGAGCTACCTGCATTCAACGAACACAGAGACACCCCATTGGCTCCAACTCCAGTTGCCGGTGAAGCGGCCTCGGCCCTGCGTCAGGCACCAGATGGCCATCGCTGCGAGCAATGCAAAAGCAAGCACCATCAGGACGGCGAGAACGACTAGAAACCAGCCGTCGTAGCGAACAATCATTTCGTCAATCTTGGTTCGTGCAGATGCAATCGTGCTGCTTGCGTTCAATGCGGTCGTAGTGAGCATTTCGTTCCTCCATTTCGATTTGAGCTACTGGCGGATCCCGTGTAGCCGGCACCCGAATGGTAGGCCGCGAAAACCGCGTCTCAGTGGTCAAACGGCGAAATTAAGTGGTGGAACGGGGCAAAATACGTGCAAAATCGACGTTTCTCAGTGTGCCTGCAGTCCTGTCTACGTGTTTTGAGCAGCACGGCACGGAGACAGCCAGGAAGTCGCGAAGACTAGGTGTCCCCTCCGCCCACCAAGCCGTCCGTGTACTGGAGCGCGATCCAAAGCTCCGCCCGCACCTGGGCAAGGTTCAGGTCGGCGTCGAGCAGTTCGGCGAGCAGGCCGATCTGGCGGCGCACGCTGTTGCGGTGCAGTCCCAGCAGTTTGGCGGAGGCGTCCCAGCTGCCGTTTTCGCTGAGCCAGCCCCGGAGTACCGCTAAGAGGGGATCGCGCCGATCGGCTTCTAAAGCGAGTACCGGTTCAAGGAGCCTCGCGGCAAGCATGGATCCGGCCTCGCGTCCCAGGAGTCCCGTAACGGACCAGGTCACCTCGTCGACGCGGGCGCTCCGTCCGCTGGACTGGACCCGGGATCGCAGCGATGTTACGCGTTGGTGCGCTGCGGCGAGGCCGGTCAGTTCCGTCGGCTCTCCGATGACGAGCCGCCAGCCGAGCTTTTCGACGTCCGCCAGGAGCGAGTCGTCCACCTTCAAACGAGTGATGGCAGCGAATCCGTAATCGGTGATTTCCACCAGTTTGGTGTCGAAGAGGCGACGCCACTGCAGTAGCTCGCGCACCGGGCTGTCGCCGGCAGGCCACTCAGGCGAGTCCACCTTGATGCCTTGGACCACGCGCAGGGGAGCGGATCGCGTAGAGGACAGGCTCTGGGCGAGGAGGTCCTTGAGCCCGTTGACGTGCCGGGTCCCGCCGGTGGCAAGGGTTTCAGGGTGCAAAAGCAACGCCGTCGCCAATTGGCTCGGCGCGAGCGAGCCGCTGGTCCGTTGGCGGACGAGCAACTCCAGCAACCCCACGACGGACTGCACCACGCTGTTCTGGGCGGGAGTCAGCGCGGCGTCCGAGCCCAGGATCAGGGCGCCCAGGTTGGCGTCCTTGGTGCTCCGGAGCGGATGGCCGAAAACCATCTCCGATCCCGGCTGCTCAAAGCCGTCCACCTCTACCCGCGGCCCGCTGCCGGAAAGGAGCCGTTCGAGCATGGGCTCCAGCGATGAATGCTCGACGCCGGTGCTGCCGCCGGCAGCGTGGGCACGTGCACGCACCCGCCCATCCGCTCCGACGAGAAGTGCCCAGACGGGCACCTTCTGGACCAACGCGGCAAGCAGCTCGTGTTCCGGTCTGGGGGAGAGGACCGCCCGCATGAGTTGCCGGTTGGTGTCCGCGAGCTGGCGGAAGACCTTCGCGTTATCGGACTCCAGGAGCTGGGAGAACTCAAGGCCGATCGCGGCGAACGGGATGGACTCCGGGATCTCGATCAAAGTGAGCTTATGCCGCCGGCACGCCTTGAGCAGCTCGGCCGGGACGGCGTCGAAATACGGCCTGATCCCGAACCCCAGCGCCGCCACCTTGGCCCCCACCAGCCGCTTCACATACGCGTCGACATTGTCGCTGGACCCGCCCTCTCCCAGGAAGGGGAGTCCCGCGGTCAGCAGGAACTCCCCGTCCGGCAGGTAGGGCGTGGGATCGTCCAGTTCGCTGGGTTCAACCCAGCGCAGCAACTCCCCGCCGCTGCCGCCGTCGTGGAGTATCTCCAACTCGGGCGGCAGCTGCTTCAGGAACTGCTCAAGCGTGACGAAACTCAGGCGGCTGGGGCTTGGCTCAGGAGACATCGCTCGCGGCCTCCTGGTAATCGGGGCACTCGTAGGCGCTGGACTCATACACACGCGGGAGTCGCGGTGCGATCCGGTTGATGATCTCGTCACCGTGGCTTCCGATGGCGGCGCCCCAATCGTCGGCGCTCGCAGCCCCTCCGGCCGGATCGCCGAACAGGACCGCCGTGTCGCCGACCTCGATCCCGGAAGCATCCGGACCGAGGTCCACCATGAACTGGTCCATGCATACCTTGCCGATCACGGGGACTTTCCGTCCGGCGATCTGGACCAGGCTCCGGCCGTTGACGCCCTTGGGGATGCCGTCGGCGTAACCGAGGGGGATGAGGCCGAGATAACGCGGCTCGTGCGTGATGGCCTGATGTTCGTAGCTGACGCCGGTCCCCGCCGGGACCTTCTTGACCATGACGAGCGGCGCCGTCACGCTCAAAGCGGGGCGCAGCCCGAAGTCGGCGGGATCCAGGTGGTCGGCGGGGGCCAAGCCGTAGATCGCCAGTCCAGCGCGGACCATGTCGAAATGGAATTCGGGCCGGTCCAGGATGTTTGCCGAGCTCGACACGTGCCGCAGCTGCGAGTCCAGTCCGGCGGCGCGGGCTTCGTCAACGGCGTCTTCGAACTCCGCCACGGCTGCAGCGTTTCCAGGATGGGCGGGAACGTCGGCCCAGGCCAGATGGGTCCAGATGCCGCGAACCAGAACCGTGCCGTCCTCTTCGGACTTGCGAGCCTGGGCCACGAGTTCGGACCAGTCTTCCTTGCGAGCGCCGCCGCGGCTGAGGCCGCTGTCCAGTTCCAGGTGCACGACGGCGGGGCGGCCCAATTGCCTCGCGATCCCGGCCAGGACCTCAAGTTGAGCGACGCTCCCAAGAGAAACGTCGACGTCGTACTCCAGTGCTTCCCGGATGGTCGCGCTGGTCTGGGATGCCAGATATAGCCAGGACAGGACCGGCACCGTGATGCCCGCCTTGCGCAAGGTGATCGCTTCGCTCAATTGGGCGGTTCCCAACCAATCAGCTCCTGCCGCCACCGCCGTGCGGGCCACCTCCACGAGGCCGTGACCGTAGCCGTTCCCCTTGACGACGGCCATGAAATGCGGCGCGGCAGTGCGCTTTCTGAGGGCTTTGATGTTGTCTGAAATCGCAGACAGATCAACGCTGACCTGCCCGGAGAGCGCCGCTTCCGGCGTCGTTTCTGATTGTGCAATACGTCTCATGGTTGATCACTATAGGTCATTTTGCACCGCCGTGAGAGCTGGCTCACAGGCTTACGGTTGTCAGGGGAATCCGCCAACTACTCTGAAGGGACGTCAACGGTGACTGTGCCTACCTCCACCCAGACGAAGCCAACGCACGCCACGAATACGGACGCCGGCCACGCCGCCCTCCGCCCGGGGCTCGGTTCGCAGCTGCTGCGCCGCAAGCCGATCGGGCAGATGGTCAGCGAGGCCGGAAGCGGCAAGAGCGGTACGCCGTTGGTCCGCAGCTTCGGCGTCCTCCAGCTCACGATGATCAGTGTCGGCGCGACCCTCGGCACCGGCATCCTGGTGATCCTGGGTGAATCCGTGCCGCTGGCCGGGCCCGCAGTCTGGATCTCCTTCGTGGTGGCAGGCCTTGCCGCCTTGTTCTCGGCCGTGTCCTACGCGGAGATGGCGGGCCTCGTGCCCGTTGCCGGATCCAGCTACTCCTACTCCTACGCCACGATGGGCGAGGGCATGGCCTGGATCTGTGGTTGGTGCCTCGTCCTCGAATACGCGGTCTCCGTCGCAGCCGTCGCCGTCGGTGCGGGGCAATACGTGAACGAAACCCTCTCCGCGTTCGGGCAAGTCCTGCCGGATGCGATGTCGCAACCACCGGGCAGCGGCGGAGTGGTCAACATACCGGCCATGCTGATCGTCGTCCTCGCGATGATCCTGCTGGTGCGCGGGGCCAAGGAAAGCGCCTGGATCAACACCGCGATCGTGACCATCAAGATCGTCATCCTGTTGTTCTTCTGTGCCGTTGCCTTCACCGCATTCAACGCCGGCAACTTCGAACCCCTCATGCCCATGGGTGCCGCAGGCGTCTCTGCCGCCGCCTCCCGGGTATTCTTCTCCTACATCGGCTTCGACGCAGCCTCCACCGCTGGCGAAGAGGCACGCAACCCCAAGCGTGACCTGCCCCGGGCCATCCTGCTCTCCATGGTGATCGTGACCAGCATCTACGTCCTGGTAGCCGTGGCCGCCATCGGCGCCCGTCCCTGGGAATGGTTCGGCGGCACCGAGGCAGCACTCGTCCAGATCCTCGAGGAAACCACCCACCAGCCCTGGATCGCGCTCGTCTTCTCCATCGGAGCCGTGCTCGCCATCGCCAGCATCGTTCTGACCGTGCTCTACGGCCAGACCCGCATCCTGCTCTCCATGTCCCGCGACGGACTGGTCCCGGAGGTCTTCGGCCGGATCTCCCCGCGCACCGGCACCCCGGTGGCCGGAACGCTCATCGTGGGCACCGCCGTCGCACTCACCGCGGGACTCGTCCCGCTCGGTGCGCTGGCCGACGCCACCAGCATCGGCACCCTCTTCGCGTTCGCGCTCGTCAACGTCGCCGTCATCTACCTGCGTCGCAACCGCCCGGAGCTCACGCGCAGCTTCCGCGTCCCGCTCTACCCAATCACCCCCGTCCTCGGCACGCTGATGTGCGCCTACCTCATGGCCAACCTGGGTGCTGACACCTGGGTGGTGTTCGGTGGCTGGATGCTGGTAGGCATTGCCCTCTACTTCGGCTACGGACGCCGGAACTCCAAGGTAGCGGCGCTCAGTGAAGAGGAATACCGTGAACTATCCGCAAGGGTCACCGACCCGGAAACTGTGAAGGCAGAACTTTCATGACCATCGCCACCGAATTGCCCACGGAACCCACACCCCGTGGTGACACCGGGATTACCCAAGCAACGCCGGCTGACGCTCCCATCACGATGCTGAACCCGGACTTCCCGTTCAGCTACGACCACTACCTGGCCCACCGGGACGGTCTGGCGGTTGTTCCGCCGGAGCTGTACGGCACGGAGGTCGCGGTGATCGGTGCCGGCTTGTCGGGACTGGTCACGGCCTACGAGCTCATGAAGCTCGGGCTGCGCCCCGTTGTCTATGAGGCTGACCAGATCGGCGGACGGTTGCGCACCGCGAGCTTCCCCTCCGCCCCCGGCGTGGTGGCAGACCTCGGCGGCATGCGCTTCCCGGTGTCCGGAAAGGCGTTCTACCACTACGTGGATCTCCTCGGCCTCGACACCCAGGAATTCCCCAACCCGCTCGCTCCCGCAACATCGAGCACCGTGATCGAGCTGGCAGGACAGAAGCATTACGCCGCCACCTCCGCCGACCTTCCGGAGTTCTTCCACGAGGTTGCCGCAGCCTGGAAGGCAGCCGTGAATGACGGCGCCGCGTTCCAGGAAATGCAGGAGGCGATCCGGGCCCGCGACACCAAGCGAATCAAGGAGCTATGGAATGAGCTGCTCCCGCTCCTCGACGAACAGACCTTCTACGGCTTCATCGCCGCGAGCACGTCCTTTAAGGAGGCCGGATTCGCGCACCGCGAGGCGTTCGGCCAAGTAGGTTTCGGCACCGGCGGCTGGGACACGGACTTCCCCAACTCAATCCTTGAGATCCTGCGCGTCGTCTACACCGACGCCGATGACCAGCACCGCCTCATCACCGGTGGAGCGCAACGGCTCCCCGAGGCACTCTGGCACCACGCGCCGTCGGGCATGGCCCACTGGCCCGAGGGCACCTCGCTCGCCTCGCTGCATTCCGGCTCCCCACGCGGAGCCGTGGACCGCATCGAACGAGGCAGTGTTGACGGCCCTTCGGGCCAACTCATGGTGCGCGAACGTTGGGGCCGCGAAACCGGGTACCCCGCCGTCGTGACCACGTGCCAGTCCTGGCTGCTGTCCACGCGCATCCATACCCAGGAATCGTTGTTCCCCGCGGAATTATGGACCGCGATCGAGCGCTCGCACTACATGCAGTCGTCCAAGACGTTCGTTATGGTGGACCGGCCGTTCTGGAAGGACATCGACCCCGAAACGGGCCGCGAAGTGTTGTCCATGACGTTGACCGACCGGCTCAACCGGGCAACGTACCTGCTCGACGACGGTCCGGACAAGCCTGCCGTCATCCTCCTGTCCTACACGTGGAACGACGACGCTCTGAAGTGGCTCTCGCTCAGCGCCGAAGAACGGGTCAAGCTCATGCTGCACTCGCTTGAGCAGATTTACCCGGGTGTGGACATTGCGAGCCACATCGTTGGCCAGCCCATCACCGTTTCCTGGGAAGCCGACCCCAACTTCATGGGCGCCTTCAAGGCCAACCTGCCCGGCCATTACCGCTACCAGCAGCGCTTGTTCACGCACTTCAAGCAGGACAAGCTGCCGGAAAGCCAGCGGGGCATCTTCCTGGCGGGCGACGACGTCTCGTTCACCGCAGGCTGGGCCGAAGGCGCCGTCACCACGGGACTGAACGCCGTGTGGGGCGTGGTGAACCACCTCGGCGGTTCGTCCGTGGCAGGCAACCCCGGTCCCGGCGACGTGTTGGACGAGCTGGGGCCGATCAGCCTGGACTAGCTTTGCGCGTGCATCCCGCGGTGCGCCGCGGCCAGCTCCCGGTAGTGCGCCGCGTTGCGCTTTACGCCGTCGAGCTCTTCTTCGCTCAGTTCGCGGCGCACTTTGGCGGGCACTCCGGCAACCAGGGAGCGGGGCGGGATGACGGTTCCCTCAAGCACGACGGCGCCGGCGGCCACCAGCGAGCCGGTACCGATGACGGCGCCGTTCAGGATGGTGGCGCTCATGCCGATGAGGCAGTCGTCCTCCACGGTGCATCCGTGGACGACGGCGCTGTGGCCGACGCTGACGCGCTCGCCGACGGTGCAGGGGAAACCCGGGTCGGCGTGCAGGACCACATTGTCCTGGAGGTTCGAGCCGGCGCCGACGCTGATGGCGGCGGTGTCGGCACGGACCGACACGCCATAGAAGGCGCTCGAGTCCGCGCCGAGGGTGGCCTTGCCGATGATGGAAGCCGTGGGTGCCACGAAGGCAGTGTCATGGATGGTCGGGGTATCCCCGGCAAACGTGTAAATGGGAGCCATGGGGCAAGCCTAGATGACGGCGTCCGGTCCACCCATCCCAACTGGGTCGCATTTGTTGTCGTTATGAGCACTGAAAACGACAACAAATGCGAGTCAGTTGGGTGGGCCGGAAGGAGTCCGGAGGACGAGGAACTGGTAGTGCTGCGTCCTCTGGCCCGCACCAGTTCCGGACTCGGCTCCCGTGCCCTCGGGCCAGGTCTCGAAGTGCTCGACGTCGCCGTGCGCACCAAAGATGCGTCGCACGTCGTCGTCGCTCCGCCGGCTGAGGAACCGCCGCGGCTCGTCGTGGTCCTCGGGGTTGAGGACTTCTTCATCGTCACCGGACCAGAGCCCGACGGCGATTGGCGCACCAGGCGCGCTGACCCGCACGAGTTCACGGACGACGTCGTGGATTACCGCGTTGGGGACGTGCAGGAGGGTGCCCATGGTCCACACGGCCGGGAAAGTGGCATCGGCGAACGGCAGGGACCGGCCGCTGGCAACGCTGGCGTCGAGCCCTTTGGCGCGGGCGGACTGGATGCTCTCCTCGGACAGGTCAACGCCCGTGTAATGCAGTCCCGCCCGCACGAAATCCAAACCTTCGACGCCTGTGCCGCAGCCAAGTTCGAACAGAGAGTGCCGGTGTTCGTCCTTGAGCAGGCGAATGAACCAATCGCGGCATTCCGTCCGATGCGGGGTCATAGGCCCGGTCCCGTCCATGGTCCCAGCGTAGAACACATATCAGCTCGCAGTAGGTGTCGTTATGAGGCGTCAAAACGACATTAAATGCGAGTCAGTTGGGTGGGGAGAGCGTTAGTTGAACACCACCGTGCGGGTGCCGTCGAGCAGGACGCGGTGTTCGGCGTGCCACTGCACGGCCTGGGCGAGCGTGCGGCCTTCGACGTCGCGGCCCATCTGCACGAATTGCTCGGCCGTGCGGGCGTGGTCCACCCGGATGACTTCCTGCTCGATGATCGGACCCTCGTCGAGGTCCGCCGTGACGTAATGCGCAGTTGCGCCGATGATCTTCACTCCCCGGGCATGCGCCTGGTGGTAGGGCTTGGCGCCCTTGAAGGACGGCAGGAAGGAGTGATGGATGTTGATGGCCTTGCCGTTGAGCTCGGTGCAGAGCTCGTTGGAGAGGACCTGCATGTACCGCGCCAGGACGGTCAGCTCGATGCCGTGCTCGTGGATGAGTTCGAGCAGCTTCGCCTCGGCCCGGGGCTTGGTGTCCGGGGTGACCGGGATGTGGTGGAAGGGGATCCCGTAGAACTCCGCCAGGCCTTCGAGGTCCCGGTGGTTCGACACGATGGCCGGTACCTCGATGGGGAGGGTTCCGGTGCGTTGCTGGAAGAGCAGGTCGTTGAGGCAGTGTGCGTCCTTCGAACCCAGGATCAGGGTACGGACTTTCTGGCCCACCGGGTTGATCTGCCACTTCATGCCGAATGCTTGGGCCACCGGGGCCAGCGCCGAACTCAGCTCGGCCTCGGTCGAGGACGTGGTGGCTTCCACCCGCATGAAAAAGTTTCCCGTGCTGGGGCTGCCGTATTGCTGGGAATCGGCGATGTTGCAGCCTGCCTCCAACAAGGCGCCTGCAACGGCGTGCACAATTCCGGGCCGGTCCGGGCAGGACAGGGTTACAACAAAAGACGTAGGCAGGGTGGATTCAGTCACACGATCAAGCCTACCGTTGCGCACCTGTTGTACTGTTTAAGTCGTCGCGACTGGCGTTGGGTGGTGTACCACCAGGGAGCGGCACTGATGAAGACCACGGATCGTACGCCTGGGCCGAGGGTCACGTTTTACCGTCGCTCTGCCACGCCCCGTAATCAAAGGCATGGAAAAAACCCAGCCGGTAGCCTGACCTGTAGAAATACCCGTTGCCTATCCAGGAGATCTTCGTGACCACCTCCACCATCACCTCCGCGACCATCAGCAACCAGCCGCTCGCCGAGCTCGACCCCGAGATCGCCGCGGTTCTGGAACAGGAACTCGGCCGCCAGCGCGGCACCCTGGAAATGATCGCTTCCGAGAACTTTGCGCCCCGCGCCGTCATGGAGGCCCAGGGTTCCGTCCTGACCAACAAGTACGCTGAAGGCTACCCGGGCCGCCGCTACTACGGTGGCTGCGAATACGTGGACATCGCCGAGCAGCTGGCCATCGACCGCGTGAAGGCCCTCTTCGGCGCAGAGTATGCCAACGTGCAGCCGCACTCCGGCGCGCAGGCCAACGCAGCAGCCCTGTCGGCCATGATCACTCCCGGCGACAAGATCCTCGGCCTTTCGCTCGCCCACGGCGGCCACCTGACCCACGGCATGAAGCTCAACTTCTCCGGAAAGCTCTACAACGTAGCTGCCTACCAGGTTGAAGAAGACACCTTCCGCGTGGACATGGACAAGCTCCGCGAACAGGCCATTGCCGAGAAGCCCCAGGTCATCATCGCCGGCTGGTCCGCTTACCCGCGCCACCTCGACTTCGCTGCCTTCCGTTCCATCGCCGACGAGGTCGGTGCGCTCCTCTGGACGGACATGGCCCATTTCGCGGGCCTCGTCGCAGCAGGGCTGCACCCGAGCCCGGTGCCGCACTCCGACGTCGTTACCTCCACGGTGCACAAGACGCTCTCCGGCCCCCGCTCCGGCGTGATCCTCGCCAAGCAGGAATGGGCGAAGAAGCTCAACTCCAACGTGTTCCCGGGCCAGCAGGGCGGCCCGCTCATGCACGTGATCGCCGCGAAGGCTGTTGCCTTCAAGATCGCTGCCGGCGAGGAATTCAAGGAGCGCCAGGAGCGCGTCCTCGAAGGTGCCAAGATCATCGCCGATCGCCTCAACCAGGCCGACGTCGCCGAAGCCGGCGTTTCCGTGTTGACCGGAGGAACCGACGTGCACTTGGTCCTCGTGGACCTGCGCAACTCGCAGCTGGACGGCCAGCAGGCCGAAGACCTCCTGCACTCGGTGGGCATCACCGTCAACCGCAACGCCGTTCCGTTCGACCCCCGTCCGCCGATGGTCACCTCCGGCCTGCGCATCGGTACCCCGGCCCTGGCTACCCGCGGCTTCGGTGCCACCGAATTCACCGAGGTTGCCGAGATCATCGCTTCGGCGCTGAAGGCCGGCTCCGCCACCGATGTTGAAGCCCTCCAAGCCCGCGTCGACAAGCTCGCCGCCGACTTCCCGCTGTACCCGCAGCACGAGCAGTGGTGAACCCTTCCATGACGCAGACCGCGAAGATCCTTGACGGCAAGGCCGCTGCCGCCGCCATCAAGTCTGAGCTGACCGAGCGTGTCGCCGCGCTGAGGGCCCACGGCATCACTCCGGGCATTGCCACTGTGCTCATTGGTGCTGACCCTGCCTCGCAGCTTTACGTGTCCATGAAGCACAAGCAGTCTGTGGAGATCGGGATGAACTCGATCCAGCGAGAGCTTCCGGCGGACGCCACCCAGGCCCAGGTTGAGGCCCTCATCGACGAACTCAATGCGGACCCCGCCTGTCACGGCTATATTGTGCAGCTGCCGCTGCCCAAGCACCTGGACACCGACGCCATCCTCGAGCGGATCGACCCCGCCAAGGATGCAGACGGCCTGCACCCGACCAACCTGGGCCGGCTGGTGCTCAACGTCAACGGAGAGATCACCTCGCCGCTGCCGTGCACGCCCCGCGGTGTCATCGAGCTCCTGGAGCGCAACGGCTACAGCCTCGCCGGCAAGCACGTTGTGGTGGTCGGCCGTGGCGTCACGATCGGCCGCTCGATCGGCCTGCTGCTCACCCGGCGGGCCGTGAACGCCACCGTGACCCTGACGCACACCGGCACCAAGAACCTCCCGGAGTTGCTGCGGCAGGCAGACGTGATTGTGGGCGCGGCGGGTGCCAAGCACATCGTCAAGCCTGGGGACGTGAAGCCGGGCGCGGCCGTGCTCGACGTCGGCGTCACCCGTGAAACCGACCCCGAGACGGGCAAGAGCAAGGTCCACGGCGACATCGATCCCGCCGTTGCCGAGGTGGCCGGCTGGATTTCGCCGAACCCCGGCGGCGTGGGTCCCATGACCGTGGCGCTGCTCATGACCAACGTGGTCGAAGCAGCGGAACGCCAATTGGCAGCGGGAAGCGTCTCCGGCGTCGCCTGATATTGCTTCCCACCAGCGCGTAGGGCGCCTACTCCCGCAGGAGTAGGCGCCCTACGCCGTTAACCCGACGACGCGGGCGCCGTCCGCGGCTAGGCTCGGAGCATGCAGCGGCGATTCCAGGGCCCTCCCACGAGTTTCATCGTGATCGCGGCGGCCCTGATCCAGGTCCTCGGGACCGTCTTCTCGGCGAGCCACCAAGCCGGCCCCCGCCCCTTGGACCCGCTCGCGTTCCTGCTGTTGCTGGCGGGCCCCGCGGCCCTGGCTTTCCGGACCCGCAGGCCCGCCGTCATGCTGCCGACCACCCTGGCGGCCACGGCCATCTACCTCCTCCTTGGTTATGCCTGGGGTCCCATCGCGCTGTCCCTGGCGCTCTCGATCATCCTGACCGCCGCCGCGGGGTTGCGCTGGCTGGCGTGGCTTGGGGCCGGGATTTCGGCCGCGGCCGTCGTTCTGACGGCTGTCCTCGCCGGGGATGAGACAGGGCTTGTCCGGGCCTCCGCCGGCGTTGCCTGGGCGGCGATCCTCGTCCTGATCGGTGAAGGCTTCCGACGGCGGGGCGAACGGATGGCCGAATACCGGCGACGGCGGGAGGCCGCGAAACAGGCCGAACGGGACGAATACCGCCTCACCCTCGCCCGTGACATCCACGACGTGGTGGCTCACTCCCTGTCGATGATCAACGTCCAGGCCTCCGTGGCGCTCCACCTGGGCACGAACGATCCCGAGAAGCTCCGCCCGGCGCTGGAAGCCATCAAGGCCGCGAGCAAGGAATCCCTGGCCGAGGTCCGTCAACTCCTCGGGGTGCTGCGCGACGACGCCCCGCTCAGTCCCGCGGCACCGCCGAATCTGGGACGGATCCTGGAACTCGTGGAAGACGCGCGGCGCGGCGGGCTGGAGGTGCGGTTCGAGAACTCCCTAGACGGGGACAGAGTAGGTGCTGCACAGCAGGAAGCTGCCTACCGGATCGTCCAGGAAGGGCTGAGCAACGTCCGCAGGCACTCAGGCGCGGCGTCCGCCGTCGTGCATCTGGACGTGGCAGGGAACGCGCTGACCGTCAGGATCGACGACGACGGCGCAGGCCTCCGGGGAGCGCCCGCGGGGAACGGATTGAGGGGCATGCGCGAGCGCGTCGAGGCCCTCGGCGGCATTCTCGGCCTCACGTCGCTGGAGCCCGGGCTGCGCGTGGAAGCGAACCTCCCGTTGAACCCCGTGCAAGGACACCAGGCATGATCCGTTTGCTGCTCGTCGACGACCAGAACCTGATCCGGGCCGGATTCCGGGCCCTCCTGGACGCCGAACCGGACATGGAAGTGGTGGCCGAAGCCGGTACCGGCCGGGATGCCGTCAGGCTGGCCGAGCGCGAGGCGCCCGACGTCGTCCTCATGGACATCCGCATGCCCGATGGTGACGGACTGGCCGCCACCAGGGACATCCTGGCCAACCCCGGCCTCGCGCACACCCGCATCATCATCCTCACCACGTTCGAGCTGGACGAATACATCGCCGAAGCCGTGCGCGCGGGTGCCGCAGGCTTCCTCGTCAAGGACACCGAACCGGAGGAACTGATCCGCGCCGTGCGGGTAGTGCACGACGGCGACGCCCTCCTTTCGCCGTCCGTGACACGCCGCATCATGGCCCAGCTCGCCCTGCACAGCAAAGCGGCGTCGAAGACCGTGCCCCTCGACCAAATCACTGAGCGCGAGCGGGAAGTCCTTGCATTGGTAGGGGAGGGCCTGAACAACGCAGAGATCGCCGAGCGGCTCTTCATCACCCCACTGACGGCGAAGACGCACGTTTCACGGATCATGACCAAACTGCTGGTCCGGGACCGTGCGCAATTGGTGGTGCTGGCGTACGAATCCGGCCTGGTCCGGCCCGGCTGGAGCAGCTAGCCAGGGCACGCAGTCTCCCGGGGGAGTAGGCGGCAGGCCGCAAGTGACTCCCGGTGGCCGACGCGATTCGATGGGCCGAAAACCAGACTGGAACCAGAGCCGAGATACGGCCTGTTGAGAGTTTGGACTGGACATGTTGACATCACTGAGCACCACCCTCGGCGTCGCGGCCGCCCAGCTGCCCGCCGACGTCGTCCATGGACCCGGGGGCGGATTCGTCTTCTGGCCGTTTTTCCTCCTGATCCCGCTGTTTTGGATCCTCGTGATTGGATTCTTCATCTTCTTCGGGCGCCGGATGTGGCGCCGTAACCACTACTGGGCAGCAACCCAGGGCGCCGAAAGCGTGCTGAGGGAGCGCTACGCACGCGGGGAAATCGACGAGACCGAGTACCGCCAGCGCCTGGAAGTGCTACGGGCACATCCCACGAAATGAGGAACCGGCGGATTCTGCTGGATCACTCGCCGGGATGAACCATCAGGCCTTGGAACCACGCGGTTCCAGGGCCTGAGGTGTGGAGTGATCCAGCAGCATGCCGCGCAGGGTCCAGCAGGTTAATCCAGAAAATTGCGGAATACCTCTTTCACGCATTCCTTGGCTCTACTAGTCTGCTGGGGTGCACAATGAAGCCACCCGCTCTTTCTCCACGTCAGCCAGCTTCGAGATGAACCCAGCCGCAGTCATCACAGCCGAAAACCTCACCAAGAGCTACGGCGAGCTCACCGCCGTCGACGGTATCTCGTTCGAGGTTCCGGCAGGGGAGTCCTTCGGCCTGCTTGGCCCCAACGGCGCCGGCAAATCGACCACCATGAAAATGATCGGCGGGGTCTCCCAGCGCACGTCCGGGAAGCTCAGCATCATGGGCCTGGACCCGGAAACCCATGGGCCGGAAGTCCGTGCGCACCTCGGAGTGGTACCGCAACAGGACAACCTGGACGAGGAACTGAAGGTCCGCGAAAACCTTATTGTCTATGGCCGCTACTTCGGCCTGCCCTTGAGCTACTTGCGCCCCAAGGCCGACGAACTGCTCGAGTTCGCCCAGCTGACGGACAAGGCCAGGTCCAGGGTCGATGCCCTTTCGGGCGGCATGAAACGGCGCCTCACGATTGCCCGCTCGCTCATCAACGAACCGAAGATCCTGCTCCTGGACGAGCCCACCACGGGGCTGGATCCGCAGGCCCGCCACATCCTCTGGGACAGGCTGTTCAGGCTCAAGGAGCAAGGTGTCACGCTGATCCTTACAACGCACTACATGGACGAGGCCGAACAACTTTGCGACCGGTTGATCGTGGTGGACAAAGGCCGGATCATGGCCGAAGGCTCGCCGGCGAGCCTGATCCGCGAATATTCCACCCGCGAGGTCCTGGAACTCCGCTTCGGTTCGGAACGCAACTCCACCATCGGCGTCGAACTCGCGGGCATCGGCGAACGCGTCGAGACGCTACCGGACCGGGTGCTCATCTACGCGAACGACGGCGAAGCGGCGCTCGAACAAGTCTCCGCACGCCGGCTCCGACCCTTGACCTCACTGGTGCGGCGTTCTTCGCTGGAGGACGTCTTCCTCCGGCTGACCGGACGGAGCCTCGTTGATTAGCGCCCACTCCCCGGCTGTCTCGGCCAGCCGGGCGAAGCGCTGGGGATCCTTCTTCTACGCCGAGCAGGTCCTGCGAGTGATGCGTGGCTACGGCTGGTCGGTGTTCCTGTACAGCGTGGGGCAGCCGGTCGCCTACCTGTTCGCGATGGGCATCGGGCTCGCGAGCCTCGTGGATGCGAACAGCGGGGCGGTGTTTGGTGGCGTGAACTACTTGACCTTCATCGCGCCGGCGCTGTTGGTCTCATCTGCGGTCATGACGGCGTCGGGGGACTTTTCCTACCCGATCATGGACGGCTTCAAATGGCGCCGCGTGTTCTACGGCCCGCATGCCTCCCCGCTGGTGCCGCAGCAGATCGCCGCGGGCCACATCATGGCCAGCGCCTTGAAGTTCCTGGTGCAATCGGTGGTGTACTTCGCCATCGTGGCCATGTTCGGTGCGTCGCCGAGTCCGTGGGGCTGGGTGTCGGCGATAGTTGCCACGGTGGCCGGGCTGTCCTTCGGGCTGCCGCTCATGGCCTATGCCTCGACCATCACCAAGGACTCCGGCCAGTTCGCGCTGGTGCAGCGATTCATCGTGGTGCCGCTGTTCCTGTTTTCGGGCACGTTCTTCCCGCTGGATTCGCTGCCGCTGGGAGTGCGCTGGATCGGTTGGATTTCCCCGGTCTGGCACGGCACGCAGCTGGGCCGCGTCTTCACTTATGGACTCGAGGAGAATCCCTTGTTGACGCTGGTCCACGTCCTGTTCCTCGTGGGAGCTGCCGCTGCGGGTTGGACGCTGACACGACGGCAGTTCGCCAGGAGGATGGGCGCATGAGCGTACTGACCGGCGGCCACAGTGCCACTGACGCTGCCCGTGAACGCACCTTCGGTCCGCTGTACTCCCGCAACGCGCTCGCCGTGGTGTCCCGGGGCCTCATGGCCGCGAAAAGCAGCACCTGGTTGATCCTGGTGTCCGGGTTCTTCGAGCCGGTGCTTTACTTGGTCTCCATGGGCGTGGGCCTCGGCCCCATCGTAGGTACTGTGGCGGGCCCGGGAGGCCAGGAAATCAGCTATGCGGCCTATATCGCGCCCGCGCTCCTGGCCGTGTCTGCCATGAACGGAGCCGTCTATGACTCCACGTGGAACGTGTTCTTCAAGATGAACTTCGCCAAGCTGTACCAGGGAATGCTCTACACCTCCCTCGGACCATTGGACGTAGCCATCGGGGAGATCTTCCTGGCCCTGCTGCGCGGACTCCTGTATGCCACGGGGTTCACCGCCGTCATGGCCGTCATGGGACTCACCACCACGCCATGGGCCATCCTCGTCATTCCGGCCTCGGTGCTGATCGCTTTCGGCTTTGCGAGTTTCGGCATGGGCATCACCAGCTTCATGAAGACTTTCCAACAGATGGACTGGATCAACTTCTTCATGCTGCCCATGTTCCTTTTCAGCGCCACCTTCTACCCGCTGAGCGTCTACCCGCAATACATCCAGTGGCTCATCCAGGCGATGCCCCTGTGGCACGGCGTGGAACTCCTGCGGCAGATCAGCATTGGTTCCTTCAGCCCGGCAACGGCAGTCCATATCGCCTACTACCTCGTGATGATCGCGCTCGGCATCACCCTCACGACCGGAAGGTTGCGCAAGCTCTTCCTGAAATAGCGGCGCAGGCTGTTCGCCGGGGGTGGAAGCGAGGGGTTCGTCGCCCGGAGTTTGCGACAATGGGTGCATGCGATCCCTCGGCGACTCCCCGTCATCTGTTCCCTCGTCCGCTTCCGCCCGGAGCCCCTTCAAAGGCTTCCGCATCGGCGGACTGGGCATGACGGTGGTGCTCATCGCCTTCCTGGTGGCCGTCATCTTCGCCGCCAACCACAACGACGTCGTCGGCTGGATCGTTGCCGTTATCTCCTTCGGCTGGCTCGCGCTCGCCGCTTTCGTGGTCTTCAGCATCCAGAAGGCCGCCCGGCGGGCCGGTGAAAAACTCACCGAAGCCCAGAACGCCTTCAACGCGGCAACCGGCCGGGCGCCGTCGTCGTCGAGCGCCGATCACGGTGGCACCCGGGTGGTCTCGGAACGGAACGAAGCGGACGAAATGCGGGACCTCAAACTGGACCACTCTTTCAAGATCGTCCAGGTGCAGGTACGCGTGGTGGAGGACGAACGCGCCAAGGGCGACGCCGCCGATCAGGACACCATCAACCGCGCCTTGGAAACCATCGCCATTACATCAAGCAATGCCCGGGACATGATCAAGTCCTCCAGCGGCGGCGACGAGCCCGTTTCGGGCACCATCATCGACTAGAGTAGGCGGGGTGAGCTCGGCATTGAAGAAGGACTTCCTTCGCATCGCAACGGTCAACGTCAACGGCATTCGCGCCGCCTACAAGAAGGGCATGGCGGAGTGGCTGGAACCCCGCGACGTCGACATCCTGTGCCTGCAGGAAGTCCGCGCGCCTGACGAGGTGGTCAACCAGCTCATCGGCGAAGGCTGGTACATCCTCCACGCCGAAGCCGAGGCGAAGGGCCGTGCCGGCGTCGCTATTGCCTCCCGGCAGGAACCCGTTGCCACCCGCGTGGGTATCGGCGACGACTACTTCGCCACGACTGGACGCTGGGTCGAAGCGGACTACGTCGTGCGGGACCGCGGCGGCAAGGACACTACGCTGACGGTCGTCAGCGCTTATGTGCACTCCGGGGAAGCGGACACGCCCAAGCAGGTGGACAAGTACCGCTTCCTGGACGTCATGACCACAAGGCTTCCGGAACTTGCCAAGCACAGCGAGCACGCCCTGGTGGTCGGCGACCTCAACGTGGGCCACACCGAACTCGACATCAAGAATTGGAAGGGCAACACCAAGCGTGCCGGTTTCCTTCCTGAGGAGCGCGCGTACTTCGACCGCTTCTTCGGCGACGAGATCGGATGGAGGGATGTCCACAGGGGCCTGGCAGGAAATGTCGAAGGCCCCTACACCTGGTGGTCCCAGCGCGGTAAGGCCTTTGACACCGACACTGGCTGGCGCATCGACTACCACATGGCCACTCCCGGACTCGCGGCAGCCGCACTTTCGGCCGTCGTTGACCGGGCGCCGTCGTGGGACACCCGTTTCTCCGACCACGCACCGCTGGTAGTCGACTACCAGCTCTAAGCTTTCGAAAGTTTCCTCATGACCAGTTCCACCACGACTGAACCCGCTGCAGCCGCAGCCAAGGCAACATCAACCAAACTGGCCGCCGGGGCCAAGCACCGCGTGCTGTCCGGCATGCAGCCCTCCGCTGATTCCCTCCACCTGGGCAACTACCTCGGTGCCCTGGTCAACTGGGTCCGCATGCAGGACGAATACGACGCCATCTTCTTCATCCCGGACCTGCATGCCATCACGGTGCCTCAGGATCCCGCTGAGCTGGCCCGCCGTACGCGCGTTACCGCCGCGCAGTACATCGCCGGCGGCGTCGACGTGAACAAGTGCACGCTGTTCGTCCAGTCGCAGGTTCCTGAACACGCCCAGCTGGCGTGGGTCCTCGGCTGCATCACAGGCTTCGGCGAGGCCTCGCGCATGATCCAGTTCAAGGACAAGTCGCTTCAGCACGGTTCGGACCATGCAAGCGTCGGGCTCTTTACGTACCCGATCCTGCAGGCCGCCGACATCCTGTTGTACCAGCCACACGGGGTGCCCGTAGGCGAAGACCAGCGGCAGCACATTGAGCTCAGCCGCGACCTCGCCCAGCGTTTCAACAGCCGCTACGGCGAGACGTTCCAGGTGCCGCAGGCCTTCATCCAGAAGGAAACGGCCAAGATCTACGATCTCCAGAACCCGACGGCCAAGATGTCCAAGTCCGCGGAGTCGCCGGCCGGCCTGATCAACCTGCTCGATGACCCGAAGATCACGGCCAAGCGCATCAAGTCGGCAGTCACGGACACCGAGACGGAAATCCGCTTCGACCGCGAAGCCAAGCCCGGGGTGTCCAACCTGCTGAGCATCTACTCGTCCATCAGCGGCCAGCCGGTGGAGAAGATCATAGCGGACTACGAAGGCAAGATGTACGGCCACCTGAAGGTCGACCTCGCCGAACTCGTTGCGGCCCACCTTGGGCCGATCCGGGACCGCGCCAACGAGTTGCTGGCCGATCCGGCCGAGCTCGACCGGCTCCTGGCCCACGGAGCGGACAAAGCGCGCGAAATCGCCTCGGCCACCCTCGCCGACGTCTACGCCAAGGTGGGCTTCCTGCCTTACGGCGGAGCACAAGGAATCCGCTAAAGCCATGTGCGCAGCTGGCAAGCTCAGCGTCCAGGTCGGCTCCCGTTCAAGGGGAGCCGGCCAGGCCACTGATGCCCGCCGGGACGAGGCTACGCGGCAGTCTGCCAGCGCCTGCGGGGACAGCCTGTGCGTAGGAGTCATCCTGGGCTTCCCCAGGGAGGTCGCCCAGGAACTCCAGCAATGGCGTGCTTCCTTCGGTGATCCCATGGCAGAGGTCATTCCGGCCCACATCACCCTCGTCACCACTACGCCCGCCCAGGACTGGGAGGCCACCCGCGAGCATGTTCGCGATGTAGCCCGCCGCCAGGCACCCTTCAAGATCACGATTTCCGGCACAGGCTCCTTCCGGCCGGTCTCACCAGTGGTGTTCCTGAAGGTGGAAGACGGTTTCGAGGAGTGCGTGGGCCTTCACGAACAGCTGCAGACAGGGCCGCTGGAACGCGATCTTCCTTTCCCGTACCACCCGCACGTGACGGTGGCCCACGATGTCGCCCCGGAAAGCCTGGACGAGGCCGAAACGGTGCTCAAGAACTACACCGCCACCTTCCCGGTGGTTAGCATGGGACTTTACGAGCACGATGACAATGGCATCTGGCAGCTACGGGAAGAGCTCGACTTTGGCGGCGACGCAGATCAATCACGGAAACGCACAGCACAACGACCGGCAGCAGGCCGAGAGGCCACCTCTGCCGACTGAAGGCGCGCAGCTGAAGCTGCAGCTCATTCACCGGCAGGTCGAATGGGGCAAAGCCCGGCGCTCGGGCAATCGGGGCGCCACGATACCGGCGTTCATCAACCTTGCCCTCGCGCGGCTGGGCAATTTCCGGCCCATGCGCGCCTTCAATCTCTACAATCTGCGCCATGGTCCGCTCTTGAGCGCCGGCATTGGCTTCACCATGTTCTTCTCCGTGACGGGCTTGCTGGCAACGGGTTTCGCCGTGACCGGCTTGGTCCTCAACGGACAGCCCCAACTGGTTGATTCAATTGTCTCCAGCGTCGCCACGGCGGCCCCGGGACTTTTGAAAACCAGCGGCGGCAACGGCCTGGTGGATCCGCATGATCTGTTGAATCCCACGGGCCTTGGCTGGACTGCCGCCATAGCCGCCGTCGTCACCGTATTTACCGCGCTCGGCTGGATCGCCGGAATCCGGGAGGGACTTCGCGGAGTCATCGGGCTGGACCCCTTGCAGGAGAACCCGCTGCTGATGAAGGCGCGCGACGCCGGTACCCTCCTGCTGCTTGGCGCGGCCCTGGTGGTCAGTGCCGGTGTTTCGCTTGTGTTCGGGACGGCGGCCGGATGGATCATCGACCGGCTCGGAATGGCTGACGCAGTGGCCGGCCCTGTCACTTGGCTCGTTCGCACGGCCGTTCCGCTGGTCCTCAACTTGGCGACGGCGGTCATCATGTTCCGTTTCGCGGGCCGCCTGAAACTTCGCCGCCAGGCGTTCGTGGAAGGAACGGTGCTTGCCGGCATCGGAACCACCATCCTCCAGATCTTCAGCACGGAATTGCTGGCGAACGCCGGACGGAACCCCATTCTGGCCTCATTCGCCATCATCATCGGGCTTCTCATCTGGTTCAACCTGGTCAGTCAGGTCTATTTACTCTCCGCAGCGTGGGCGGCCGTCAGGGAAGCGGATACAGGTGCCAGCGAGCACCCCAGGCCTGCCCTCGGATCGCGGCACCCTTCGCCGCGCACGTTCCCACGCAAGGGCTCCTGAAGGCTAGCAGAGGCCCAACTGACTAGCAGTTGTTGTCGTTTTGATCCCTCATAACGACAACAACTGCTAGTCAGTTGGGCTGGGGCTCGCGTTAGTCGCCGAGGTATTGACCGGCCCACGCTGAGATGATCCGGGCAACCCGGGCAGCCTGTCCCTTGCCGGTCAACAGGTGGTCGCTGCCTTCGAGCGAAACGAAGCTCCGCGGGTGCCGCGCCGTTTGGAAGATCTCGCTGGCATTGTCGATGCCCACGGTATTGTCCGTGGGGGAGTGCAGGACCATGAGGGGCCGGTGCAAAGTGCGGATGCAGTCCCTGAGGTCGGCCTGCTCCACGTCCTCCACAAAGTGGCGGCGAACCTCCATCCGCCTGCCGCCCAGATTGACTTCTGCGCTGCCTTCACTGAGGATCGTGCTTACTTCGGCGTCGAACATGTGCTCCACGTGCTTGGGCTCGAAGGGAGCGCCCACAGTGGCAACAGCCCGAACCTCGGGAAGACCTAGAGCCGCCGCCAGGACAGCCGCCCCGCCGAAAGAGTGGCCTACCAGCAGGGAGATTTCCTTGTCATCCGCACGCATGAACTCCGCCGCGCGGATAGTGTCCGCCACTTTCACGCTGAACGATCCGGCGGACCATTCGCCCGCAGAGTCGCCCAGCCCGAGGTTGTCGAAGCGAAGCATGCCGACCCCAAGGTCCGCCAAGCCCTTGCAGATACGCGAAGCAGAGGGGCTGTCCTTGCCGAGGGTCAACCCATGGGAGAACACGCCCCAGCCCCGGACCGGGCCCTCGGGAACATCCACGATACCTGCCAGGAGATCTCCGGTGCTGCCTTCGAAGCTGATCTTCATGGATTTGGACACCTGTCCGCCTTTCGTTGTGCGGCTTGCCCGGCTTTCGCGGGCGACTCTTAAAGAACGACGACGGCGTACCCCGCCATGGGGGACACCGTCGTCGTACTCTAACTTCGGAAACTAGATCTTGCGTGCCAGGATAGCCTGCTTGACCTCGGCGATCGCCTGGGTCACCTGGATGCCACGCGGGCAAGCCTCTGAGCAGTTGAAGGTGGTGCGGCAACGCCACACGCCTTCCTTGTCGTTGAGGATCTCCAAGCGCATGTCACCGGCATCGTCACGGGAGTCGAAGATGAAACGGTGCGCGTTCACAATCGCGGCCGGGCCGAAGTACTGGCCGTCAGTCCAGAACACCGGGCAGGACGAGGTGCACGCAGCGCACAGGATGCACTTGGTGGTGTCGTCGAACCGTTCACGGTCCTCGACCGACTGCAGTCGTTCCTTGGTGGGCTCGTGGCCCTTGTTGATCAGGAACGGCATGACTTCGCGGAAGGACTGGAAGAACGGCTCCATGTCCACGATCAGGTCCTTCTCCACCGGGAGGCCCTTGATCGGTTCAACGGTGATGGGCTTGGAGGTGTCCAGGTCCTTCAGCAGGGTCTTGCACGCGAGGCGGTTGCGGCCGTTGATGCGCATGGCGTCGGAGCCACACACGCCGTGTGCGCAGGAACGGCGGAAGGACAGCGAGCCATCGATCTCCCACTTGATCTTGTGCAGGGCGTCCAGCACGCGGTCGGTGCCGTACATCGTCAGCTGGTGGTCTTCCCATACGGGCTCTTCCGAGACCTCGGGGTTGTAGCGTCGCACTCGCAGGGTGATGTTGAAGGTGGGAATTTCCCCGCCTCCACCAATGTGCGCGGGCAGCTCGATCTTGGATGCTGGCTCAGCAAGTTCGGCAGACATCTTAGTACTTCCTCACCATCGGCTCGTAGCGCGTAAAGACAACAGGCTTGGTGCCGAGTCGGATGCCCGCGATTGCTTCCGCAGATCCGTCCGCTGGGGCGTGCTCATCCTTATACGCCATGGAGTGCTTCATGAATTTTTCGTCGTCGCGCTCCGGGAAGTCCTCCCGGAAGTGGCCTCCGCGTGACTCTTCGCGGTGCAGGGCAGCAACTGTCATGACCTTGGCCAGTTCCAGCAGGAACCCCAGCTCCACTGCTTCGAGCAAGTCAAGGTTGAAGCGCTTTCCCTTGTCCTGGACGCTGATGCGCTGGTAGCGCTCTTCGAGGGACGCGATGTCCGTGAGCACCTGGTTCAGGGTATCCGCGGTACGGAAGACCTGCATGTTGGCATCCATGGTGTCCTGCAGTTCCTTGCGGATCGCGGCAACCCTTTCACCACCATCTGCCGTGCGGACGTGGTTCAGCAGATCCAGCGTGTAGGCCTCCGGGTCTTCCGGGAGCTCCACGAAGTCCGCCGTCTTGGCGTATTCGGCTGCGGCGATGCCCGCTCGCTTGCCGAAGACGTTGATGTCCAGCAGCGAGTTGGTCCCCAAGCGGTTGGAGCCGTGCACGGAAACACAAGCAACTTCGCCGGCCGCGTACAGGCCCGGCACGATGGTGTCGTTGTCCTGCAGGACCTCGGTGGTGATGTTGGTGGGGATGCCGCCCATGGCGTAGTGCGCCGTCGGGAACACGGGAACGGGTTCCGTGTAGGGCTCGACGCCGAGGTAAGTACGCGCGAACTCGGTGATGTCCGGAAGCTTGGCGTCAATGTGCGCCGGCTCCAGGTGGGTCAGGTCCAGGAGGACGTAGTCCTTGTTCGGGCCACAGCCGCGTCCCTCACGGACTTCGTTGGCCATGGACCGGGCCACGATGTCACGGGGCGCGAGGTCCTTGATGGTGGGTGCGTAGCGTTCCATGAAGCGCTCACCCTCCGAGTTGCGAAGGATCGCGCCCTCGCCGCGGGCAGCTTCCGAGAGGAGGATGCCCAAGCCGGCTAGACCGGTCGGGTGGAACTGGAAGAACTCCATGTCCTCGAGCGGGATTCCGCGGCGGAAGGCGATGCCCATGCCGTCACCGGTCAGGGTGTGGGCGTTGGAGGTGGTCTTGAAGACCTTGCCAGCGCCGCCGGAGGCGAACACCACGGACTTCGCCTGGAAGACGTGCAATTCGCCGGAGGCGAGGTCGTAGGACACGACGCCGGCAACACGCTTCTGCTTGTACGGCGTTCCGTCTTCGCGGACTGCGTCTTCCTCGACGGTCAGCAGGTCCAGGACGTAGTACTCGTTGTAGAACTCAACATTGTGCTTGACGCAGTTTTGGTACAGGGTCTGCAGGATCATGTGACCCGTGCGGTCTGCTGCGTAGCAGGCGCGGCGGACGGGAGCCTTGCCGTGGTCACGGGTGTGGCCACCGAAACGGCGCTGGTCAATGCGGCCTTCGGGCGTGCGGTTGAACGGAAGGCCCATCTTTTCCAGGTCCAGCACGGCGTCGATGGCTTCCTTCGCCATGACTTCGGCTGCATCCTGGTCAACCAGGTAGTCGCCGCCCTTGATGGTGTCGAATGTGTGCCACTCCCAGTTGTCCTCTTCGACGTTGGCGAGGGCTGCACACATGCCGCCCTGGGCCGCGCCGGTGTGGGAACGGGTGGGGTAGAGCTTGGTCAGTACTGCGGTGCGTGCGCGCTGACCGGATTCGATCGCGGCGCGCATGCCGGCGCCGCCGGCACCGACAATAACGACGTCGTACTTATGGACCTGCATACCAGATGCTCTTTCTCTCTAAGTCAGATGGTCGGCGGAGCCTGCTCCGCGCGTGTTGTGCACAGCCGGACGAGCCGGTGGTGCAGCGGAGCGGCTACGGCGCCGGGCAGAACCCGCCCGGCAGCTGAACGCCGTTGGCGACAGGGCACGGGTTGAACGTGAAGATCACCAGTGTGCCAAGAACCACGATGACGACTGTAGCCGCGTAAAGGACCACCTTGAGCCAGAGGCGGGTGGCGTCTTTCTCGGCGTAGTCGTTGATGATGGTGCGGACGCCGTTGGTGCCGTGCAGCATGGCGAGCCACAGCATGGCCAGGTCCCAGAACTGCCAGAACGGGTCGGCCCACTTGCCGGCCACGAAGCCGAAGTCGATGCCGTGGATGCCCTCGCCCACCATGAGGTTCACGAAGAGGTGGCCGAAGATCAGAACCACGAGCACGACGCCGGAGAGCCGCATGAACAGCCAAGCGAACATCTCGAAGTTACCCTTGGAACCGGCGCCGCGACGGTACTGCGGAGCAATCTTCCCGCCGCTCACTTTTCCGCTGCGCGGGCTTTGAATGTCAGTGCTCATGGCTTAGTGGCCTCCCAGTGCGAGGGACAAGTGGCGGATGGCGAAGGCGCCGAAAACGACCAGCCACAAGACCAGGACGGTCCACAGCAGCTGGCGCTGGTACTTGGCGCCCTTCTTCCAGAAGTCAATGGCGATCACGCGCAGGCCATTGAAGGCGTGGAATACGATCGCTGCGACGAGGCCCGTCTCGCCCAGGGCCATGAGGGGGTTCTTGTAGGCGCCGATAACGGCCGTGTAGGCCTCCGGGGACACACGCACCAATGAGGTGTCCAGCACATGGACCAACAAGAAGAAAAAGATCACAACACCGGTAATGCGGTGTCCAACCCAGGACCACATGCCTTCACGGCCGCGGTACAAGGTGCCAGCTGGTTTTGTCGGCACTGAATAAACCTTCCTGCAACACAGCGGCGCTTGCACGGGATCCATGCGGGGGGAACGCCAGCCGCGAGAGCACTCGTAGCTCAGCCTAAATCTAGGCTTCGCTCACAGCTTATTCAATTTAGGTGCCCCTTGTTGTAACGAGAGTGCGGGTGTTCGCCTGAATTCCGGCCTTTCCGCGGCGAGGGTGAGACGAAGACCACAAAGTGGGACTTGCGCGCGTGTCGGATAAGGTGTTGCGGTGAGTATAGAAAACGCTGCAAGCCTCGAATCGCCATTGCGCCACTTCCACGCGGTTATTCCGGCCGGTGGAGTGGGCACGCGCCTGTGGCCGCTTTCGCGCGCTGCCGCGCCCAAATTCCTGCACGACCTCACGGGTTCGGGGAGCACGCTGCTGCGGGCAACGTACGACCGCCTCGAACCGTTGGCCGGCAACCGCGTGCTGGTAGTGACGGGCGTGGCGCACCGCATTGCTGTTTGCCGCCAGCTTCCCGAAGTGGGCGAGGACGAGCTGGTCCTCGAAAGCGAGCCAAAGGACTCGGGGGCGGCCATCGGACTCGCCGCCGCCATCCTGCACCGCCGTGACCCGGACACCATCATGGGTTCCTTCGCCGCCGACCACGTCATCAGCCCTGACGATCTCTTCCGGGAAACCGTCCGCGAGGCCATCCACACTGCCGCCGCTGGAAAAATCGTCACCATCGGCATCAAGCCGACGCACCCGTCAACCGGATTCGGCTATATCCGTACCGGCGACTTGCTCAATATCGACAATGCGCCGAACGCGCATGCGGTGGTCGAATTCGTCGAGAAGCCGAGCGAAGACATTGCCAAGAAGTACCTCGAGACCGGCGACTATGTCTGGAACGCCGGCATGTTCGTCGCTCCCGTTGCACTCATGCTCAAGCACCTCGAAGCCAACCAGCCGGTGCTGTTTGCCGGACTGCAGGAAATTGCGGACGCTTGGGACACCCCGGACCGCGATGAAGTGACCGCCCGGGTCTGGCCGACACTGCCGAAGATCGCCATTGACTACGCCGTGGCCGAACCCGCCGCGGCGGCGGGCGATGTCGCAGTCGTGCCCGGTACCTTCCGCTGGGACGACGTCGGAGACTTCGCCGCGATCGGTCGCCTCAACAATGCCGGCGACGTCGATGAGGTGACGGTCCTCGGTGAAGGCGCCCGTGTCTTCACCGAGAACGCCAGCGGCGTGGTTGTTTCCGATACGAAGCGTGTGATTGCGCTGATCGGCATCAAGGACGTCGTGATCGTTGATACGCCGGACGCGCTGCTTGTCACCACGAAGGAGCATGCCCAACGGGTCAAGGGAGCGGTGGACGCGCTCAAGGCCAGCGGGGACACCGACGTTCTCTAGCGCACTCCGGTGGCGCCGGTCGTAACCAAGAGACCCCTTTCGCTATTCGGAGGGTGCGGATGGCTAGAGTTGTGAGGTGCGCAATTTCACTACCGAAACCGAGCCGACCCCCGTGGTGAAACCGTGGCTTGATGATCTCTTGCCGGAACTCATCGAATTCCGGAGGGACCTGCATGCGCACCCCGAACTTTCCTTCAAGGAATTTCGTACCACGGACAAGCTGGTTGAACGGCTCGAGGCGGCAGGCCTCGAGCCCCGTCGGCTGGAGGGCTCCGGGCTGACGGTCGACGTCGGCGAGGGGCCCATCGCCACGGCCCTGCGCGGCGATATCGACGCTCTCCCCATCATCGAAGAGACCGGGCTTCCGTTCGCATCGAAGAACCACGGGGTCACCCACGCGTGCGGGCATGACGTTCACACCACCAGCATGCTCGGCATCGCTTTGGTGCTGCACGCCATGCACCAGGAATCCCCCTTGGGCGGCACGGTCCGCATCATCTTCCAGCCGGCAGAGGAAACCATGCCCGGCGGGGCGTTGTCCTGCATCGAGCAAGGCGTGCTCCAGGGTGTCCCGCGGATTCTGGCACTGCACTGCGATCCGCGCATCAACGTCGGCAAGATCGGTACCCGCATCGGCGCCATCACCTCCGCCTCGGACACCATCAAGATCGAACTGACCGGACGCGGCGGCCATACATCCCGTCCGCATCTGACTGAAGACCTGGTCTTCGCGCTGGCCCAGATCGCCGTCAACGTCCCGGCTGTCCTCTCCCGGCGCGTGGACGTGCGCAGCGGTGTGTCGGTGGTGTGGGGCCAGATCACGGCAGGTTCCGCGCCCAACGCCATCCCCGCCAGCGGCTACATGGCAGGCACCATGCGCTGCCTGGACCGTGACGCCTGGCATAGCGCCGGGGAACTGCTCGACGACGTCGTCCAGCAAGTCGCTGCGCCGTACGGAGTGGACGTACACCTTGAGCACACCCGCGGCGTCCCTCCCGTGGTCAACTCGGAACACGAGACTGCCATCATCGAGGCCGCGGCCCGTGCGGAACTCGGCGAGCACGCCGTCGTCCTGACGCCGCAGTCCATGGGCGGTGAGGACTTTGCCTGGTTCCTCGCCGACCTGCCCGGTGCCATGATGCGGCTCGGAACCCACACGCCCGGTGGCGAAGAATACGATCTCCACCGAGGCGACTTCATCGTGGACGAGCGTGCCCTCGGCTTCGCGATCCAAGTCCTGGCCGCCGCTGCGTTGCGAACCATCCGGGATCTCTAAAACGGCGGACGCCCGCTCACCTTTGCCGCCGTTCAGGCCGACGCCCGCTCAGCTCATCTGCGGGAGGATCCCGCCGTCGGGGCTTGTTTGTGAGCGGGCGTTTGTGGGGTGGGGCTTGTTTGTGAGCGGGCGTCGTTGGGCCAATTGAGTTGTGCACAATTTAATTGTGGGCTATCGTTATTCCCATGAGTGAAGCTCCCCGCCTCGACCGCCAGGTCTGTTTCGCGCTCTATTCCGCCTCGAAGGCGGCTACGGCCGTCTACCGCCCGGTGCTGGACGAGCTTGGACTGACGTATCCGCAGTACCTCGTGATGCTGGTGCTCTGGGAGAACGAGCCCCGAAGCGTCCGCGAACTGGGTATCGAGCTGGGACTCGATTCGGGCACCTTGTCGCCGCTCCTCAAGAGGCTTGAAGCCCTGGGCCTCGTGGAGCGCCTGCGTTCAACCGAGGACGAGCGTCGCGTCGAGATCCACTTGAGCGATGCCGGGCGGGCCCTCAGCGCACGGGCCGGGGCGGTACCGCAACGGCTCGCCGACGCCGCAGGCCTGAGCGCTGCCGAGCTTGCGCAGCTTCACGACACCCTGGGCCGGCTTACCGCCGCCCTCCAGTCAGCCATCTGATCATCCATCCCATCGAAGGAAAAGGAACCACAGTGAAGACTTTGTACATAGCGGAGGCGCTTGCCTCCGGTGAAGGCCGCGAAGGCAGCGCACGCACCAATGACGGCAAGCTGGACGTGACACTCGCCAGCCCGGTGGAACTGGGCGGGAACGGCCAGGGCACCAACCCCGAGCAGCTCTTCGCCGCCGGATACGCCGCATGCTTCCACTCTGCGCTGCGGTTGGTAGGACGGAAGGCCCGCGTGGATCTCAGCGATTCCGCCGTCGCCGCCAAGATCCACTTCGGTGCCCTGGAAGATCGTGAAGGCTACGGACTCGCCGCCGAACTCGAGATCGCACTGCCCGCGCTCGACCGGGAAACCGCCGAGCAGCTCGTGGCCAAGGCCCACCAGATCTGCCCCTACTCCAACGCGACCCGCGGGAACATCGCCGTCGACATCAAGCTCGTGGAGGTGGCTGCATGAGCGCCGCACTTCCCACACGCACCCGCGAAATCCAGCTGGCGTCCCGTCCGCAGGGACGCCCGGCCACCGCGAACTTCCGCTTGGCCGAGTCCGATCTGCCGGAGCTTCAGGACGGCCAGATCCTGGTCCGCAACGAGTTCATGTCCGTCGATCCCTACATGCGCGGCCGAATGAATGACGCGAAGTCCTATTCGGCGCCTTTCCAGCTCGACGCAGCGCTCGACGGCGGTGCGGTGGGTGAGGTGATCGCGTCCCGTTCCGAGGCGCTCAAGGTGGGCGACGTCGTCGTGCACCAGCTCGGCTGGCGCGAATATTCCGTTGTGGATGCGGCAAGCGCGATGCCGGTTCCGGCCGGCCTGGCGCCGACGTCGGCGTTCCTCGGAGCGCTTGGCATGACGGGCCTGACGGCGTATGCCGGGCTGCTTAAGGTGGCCGAGTTCAAGGCCGGTGACGTCGTCTTCGTTTCCGGTGCCGCAGGCGCGGTAGGTTCGATTGTCGGCCAGGTTGCCAAGGCGATGGGCGCCTCCAAGGTGATCGGCAGCGCCGGCTCTCCGGAGAAGGTGGCGCGCCTGCTGGAACTCGGCTTCGATGCGGCCTTCGACTATCACGATGGTCCCGTGGTGGAGCAGCTTCGTGAGGCCGCGGGGGAGCGGGGCATCGATGTCTATTTTGACAACGTAGGCGGCGAACACTTGGAGGCCGCCCTCGCAGTCCTCACTGTGGGTGGACGTGTCGCAATGTGCGGCGCCATTTCGCAGTACAACTCCACCGAGCCCACGCCGGGCCCGCGGAACCTGGCCGTGGCCATCGGGAAGCAATTGACCCTTCGCGGCTTCCTCGTCAGCGGCCAGCGCCAGCACGCGGCGGAGTTCGGCGGGAAGATGGCCGGATGGCTGGCCGACGGGACGGTCCGCTACGACGAGACGATCATTGACGGACTGGAAAACGCGCCACAGGCTTTCATCGACCTCCTGGACGGAGCCAACACAGGCAAGATGCTCGTACGCCTTGGTGAGCGGGCATCCTAGGACCGTTGGCTGGGAGTTCCACTACTGCTTGGTAACAAAAGCCCAACAATCTTCGGGTTGTTGGGCTTTTGTGTTAGCCGGGTGTGTTCAATCCCACTAAAGTTGAGCCATCAGTGCGCCCCAGGCGCAGTGCTGCGAAGCATCAGTGAAAACAGAATTTCAGACTCGAGTTTTCGAAACGGACACTCATTGACCGACTGTCGTAGCATCAATAACTTTCTTCCTGGAGGAAAATTGAAGCAATCACTGCGTGCCACCCTAAAGCGCGGTTCATTTGCAGGCGTCGCAACTGCGGGCGCCGCTGCACTTTTGCTGGCAGGCTGCGGTAGCGCACCGTCTGCGTCAAGCTCGGGCAGCGCCACCAAGTCGGACTACACCGCATGCATGGTGTCCGACTCGGGCGGCTTCGATGACAAGTCGTTCAACCAGTCGGGCTACGAAGGCCTTCAGGCTGCGGCCAAGGACCTGAACATCCAGGAGAAGCACGTCCAGTCCAAGGCTGACACGGACTACGACCCCAACCTCCGTTCCATGGTCCAGCAAGGGTGCAAGCTGACGGTCACGGTCGGCTTCCTCCTGGGCGATGCCACGAAGAACATCGCGACGGCGAACCCGAACAGCCACTTCGCCATCATCGACTACTCGGACCCCACCTTCCCGAAGAACGTCAAGCCGATTGTCTATGACACGGCCCAGGCCGCTTTCCTCGCCGGGTACCTCGCCGCCGGCACCTCCAAGACGGGCAAGGTTGCCACGTTCGGTGGCCTCAACATCCCCACCGTGAGCATCTTCATGGACGGATTCTCCGATGGCGTGAAGTACTACAACCAGAAGAAGGGCAAGTCCGTCCAGCTGCTCGGCTGGGACAAGGACAAGCAGGACGGAACCTTCGTCGGCGACTTCAAGCAGGTCGACAAGGGCAAGGTCCTTACCCAGGGATTCCTGGACCAGGGCGCAGACGTCATCCTTCCCGTCGCCGGTCCGGTGGGAGCGGGCGCCGGAAGCGCGATCCTTGATGCCAAGGCAAAGGGCACGGACGCAAAGCTGATCTGGGTCGACTCGGACGGCTACCTGACCGCGCCCGCCTACAAGTCGGTCATCCTGACCTCGGTCCAGAAGACCATGGCGACTGCCGTCGAAACCGTCATCAAGTCCGACAAGGACGGCAAGTTCGATCCCAGCCCGTACGTCGGCACGCTCGACAACGGAGGCGTGGCACTCGCCCCGTTCCATGATCTCGACTCCGCAGTTCCGGCTGACATGAAGAGCGATCTTGACCAGTTGAAGAAGGACATCATCTCCGGCGCTGTCAAGGTCGAATCGAAGTCCAGCCCCAAGTAATAATCCGGGCTAAACCGCGTCGCGCTGCCCTTCAGCCGAGTTTTGGCGGAAGGGCAGCGCGTTCTGCGTTGCCCTCAATTTGCTCTTCGACACCCCGTGGCCGAGCACTATGCTGGGAGCACGGTGATGACGAGGAGCCATCCTTTATAGATGGGTTGGAGTTTTGAAACTCGAACTGAAAGGGATCACGAAGCGCTTCGGATCCCTCGTAGCCAATGACCACATCGATCTGGTGGTTGAACCCGGCCAAGTCCATTGCCTCCTGGGCGAAAACGGTGCCGGTAAATCCACCCTGATGAATGTCCTTTACGGACTCTACGATCCCAGCGAGGGCGAAATCCTGGTTGACGGCAAGCCGGTGGTCTTCAAGGGCCCCGGCGATGCCATGGCGGCCGGGATTGGAATGGTCCACCAGCACTTCATGCTGATTCCGGTGTTCACCGTGGCCGAGAATGTCGCGTTGGGAAACGAAGCCACCAAGGCAGCCGGCTTCCTGAACCTGGATGAAACCCGCCGCAAGATCTCCGAGATTTCCAAGCAGTACGGATTCCACGTCGATCCCGATGCCCTCGTGGAAGACCTGCCCGTGGGCGTGCAGCAGCGGGTCGAGATCATCAAGGCGCTGGTGCGCGACGCCGAAGTCCTGATTCTCGATGAACCGACCGCGGTTCTGACTCCGCAGGAAACCGATGAGCTTCTGGACATCATCCGGCAGCTCAAGGCCGCCGGAAAATCAATTGTCTTCATTTCGCACAAGCTGCGTGAGGTCAAGGAAATTTCGGACATCATCACGGTGATCCGGCGAGGGAAAGTGGTGGGCTCGGCTGACCCCTCCGCCTCCCCGACCGAACTCGCCTCGGCGATGGTGGGCCGGGCAGTCAGCCTGACCCTGGAAAAGAAGCCTGCCCAACCGGGCGAGGCGACGTTCAAGGTCCGCGACCTGACCGTTGTCGACCACAATGGCCAGCACGTCGTGGACGGCCTGAGTTTCGACATCGCCAAGGGTGAAGTGCTGGCCATCGCCGGTGTCCAAGGCAACGGCCAGACGGAGCTCACGGAAGCCATCCTCGGCGTCCAGCCGCACGTCACCGGGTCCATCGTCCTGGACGGCGTCGAACTGCTCGGCAAGAGCGTCAAGCAGGTCCTTTCCGCCGGCGTCGGGTTTGTCCCCGAGGACCGCAAGATCGACGGACTGGTGGGAACGTTCTCCATTTCCGAGAACATGGTCCTGGACCTTTACGACAAGCCTCCGTTTGCCCAAGGCATCGGCATGAAGCCGGCATTGATTGCTTCCCACGCGGAGAAGAAGGTCGAAGAGTTCGATGTCCGGACGCCGTCGATCGACGTCGCCGTGGGCACGCTCTCCGGCGGCAACCAGCAAAAGGTGGTTCTGGCCAGGGAGCTGTCCAGGCCCTTGAGGCTCTTCATCGCATCGCAACCCACCCGGGGCCTCGACGTCGGCTCCATCGAATTCGTGCACAAACGGGTCATCGCCGAACGGGACAACGGAACTCCCGTGATGATCGTTTCCACGGAACTCGACGAAGTACTCGAACTCGCTGACCGGATCGCCGTTCTCTACCGGGGAAAGCTCGTCGGGATCGTTCCCGCCGGCACCTCGCGCGATGTGCTGGGCTTGATGATGGCAGGCGTTCCGGAACATGAGGCAGAACTGACTGCACACAAGACCCTCGAGGGAGGAACACATGTCTGAGTCCAACGCCCCTCGACAGGAAAACGACGTCGCGCCGGAGCGCCCGGAGACATTGGACGACGAGGTCGTCCTGGATCTCGCGCTGGACACGGCAGACGGTGCCATGGCGCCGTCGGTCATTCCGGCCACCAGCCAGGGCGGGCAGATCCCGCACGCCGCCGGTGGTTCGGTCTTCCGGCAGATCGTGACCGGAAACGCCATGGTCTCGGTGTTGTCCGTGGTTCTCGCGATTGTGCTCGGCGGAATCCTGATGGCCGTGACCAACCCCAAAGTGGCCGAAACGGCGGGCTATTTCTTCGCGCGGCCGGGGGACATGCTCACCGAAGTCTTCAGGCCCTACGTGGCGCTCGTCCAGGGGTCGATCTTCAACTGGGCCGGTGCCGACACCGCAGCCCAGCTGTACCCGATCACTGAAACCCTGACGGTCTCAACGCCCCTGATCCTGGCAGGACTCGGCGTGGCCTTGGCCTTCCGTGCGGGACTGTTCAACATCGGCGCGCAAGGCCAGATCATTTTTGGCGCACTGTTCGGCGCCTACGTGGGATTCACCTGGCATTTGCCTTTCCTGGTTCACCTGCTGCTCGTCATCGTTGCCGGATTCGTCGGCGGCGCGGTGTGGGGCGGCGTCGTCGGCCTCCTCAAAGCCCGGACCGGGGCGCATGAGGTCATCGTGACCATCATGCTGAACTACATCGCCAACTTCCTGCTCCTGTTCCTCCTCACAACTCCGGCCTTCCAGCGAAAGGGTTCAACCAACCCGATCTCGCCCTTCCTGGACCAGTCGGCACTGTTTCCGGAGTTGCTTGGGCCCCAGTTCAGGCTCCACGCAGGCTTCCTCCTGGCCGTGCTCGCGACCGTTTTCGTGTGGTGGCTCCTGAAGCGTTCCACGCTCGGCTTTGAATTCCGGGCCGTGGGCGCCAACCAGAGCGCGGCACGCACGGCCGGAATCAACGTTCCCCGCGCCGTGATCCTCGTGATGGCGATCGCGGGCGCGCTTGCGGGCCTGGCCGGCATTGCGCAGGTATCCGGAACGGAGAAATACCTCAGCGGAGGCGTCGCTGCTTCCATCGGATTCGACGCCATCACGGTCGCGTTGCTGGGCCGTTCGACGCCGTGGGGAACCTTCTTCGCGGGGCTCCTGTTCGGCGCCTTCCGTGCGGGAGGCGTCGCGATGCAGGCTGAGACCCAGACCCCCATCGACATTGTCTTGGTCATCCAGTCCCTGATCGTCCTGTTCATCGCGGCACCGCCGCTGGTGCGCGCGATCTTCGGACTGAACCCGCGGAAAAAGAAGAAGGCCACTGGCGGCCCCGGCTCCGGAACCATGCCCTCCGGAAAAATCGAGAGCGGAGCTGCAACAGCATGAGCACCACAACAACTCAGTCCGGCGGTGGCACACCCGCCGGTAACGCCCCTGCGCGCCCGGGGAAGACGGGTGCCACGGAGCTGGTGAGCTGGAAGGCCGGAATCGGACTGTCCCTGCTCGCAATCCTGGGCACCGTGCTGTTCGGGTTCATGTCCGATTCGAAGTCGGCGGGCTTCGGCATTGCCGAGGCGGCCAATGAAGCAGCCTCCAGTGTTGCCGCGTTGGTCACGTTCATCCTGGCGCTGCTGCTTTCGGTCGGCCTCGGATATATGTGGTTCGCCCGCCGTCGTTCAGGCCGCGCCTCGGGCTCGGCTTCAGTTCCGGGTTGGTTGCCGCCATCCACCGTCGCCGCCGTGGTGGTCCTTGGACTCGCCGCGCTGGGAGTGGCGAAGGTTTCCAAGATCACGCTTCCTTCCGCGGCCATCGGCTGGATCGCCTCGGTGATTCTCCTGGGCCTGGCCGGCTACACGGTGTACCTGACACAGGCGAAGAAGGCCACCCCCCGCTGGGTAGGCGGTACGTTTGCCGCAGTGTTCCTCATCGGGTTCATGGTCTGGATCGTGGCTGGCGGAAACGGCGATGAGCCGTCCATCTCGCTCGCCGGACTGATCGCAGGATCCGTCACCCTGGCCGTGCCGCTGGTCTTCGGATCCCTGTCCGGCGTCCTGTGCGAACGCGTCGGCGTGGTCAACATCGCCATCGAAGGGCAGCTCCTGCTGGGAGCGTTTTCCGCGGCCGTTGTTGCCACGGTGACGCACAATGTCTACGCCGGGCTGGTCGCGGCTGCCGTAGCCGGGGCGCTTGTTTCCTTGGTCCTGGCCGTGGTCAGCATCAAGTACCTCGTCAACCAGATCATCGTCGGCGTCGTGCTCAACGTCCTCATCAGTGGCCTGACGAGCTTCCTCTTTTCCACGCTGCTGACGGCTGACCCGGATGGGCTCAACAAGCCGGGGCGCTTGCCTCCCGTGGACATTCCCTTCCTGTCCGATATCCCCATCATCGGCCCCATCCTGTTCCACCAGTCCCTCGTGGGCTATTTGATGTACATCGCCGTGATCGTGGTTTACCTCGGCCTCTTCCACACCAAGTGGGGACTGCGCGTGAGGGCCGTCGGGGAGCACCCGCAGGCGGCCGACACCGTGGGCATCAACGTCAACCGGACCCGTTTCTGGAACGTGCTCATGGGTGGTGCGATCGCGGGCATTGGCGGCTCGTTCTTCACGCTCGTATCCGTGGATGCCTTCAGCAAGGACATGTCGGGTGGCCGCGGGTACATCGCCCTGGCGGCGCTGATCTTCGGGCGCTGGAACCCGATCGGCGCCTTCTTGGCTGCGTTGCTGTTCGGCTTCGCGGACAACCTCCAGAGCGTCATCACCATCATCGGATCGCCCGTGCCGAGCCAGTTCATGGCCATGCTGCCTTACGCCCTCACGGTCTTCGCCGTCGCTGGACTGGTGGGCAGGTCCCGACCGCCGGCGGCAAGCGGCATACCGTACGTCAAGGGCTGACCGTGGCGGATACCGAAGTGGACTGGGCGGTCCTCGAGGCCGCCGCGGTCGCCGCCATGGGGAAGGCGTACGCTCCCTATTCGAAGTTCCCGGTGGGGGCCGCTGCCCTCACCGAGGACGGACGGATCGTGAGCGGCTGCAACGTGGAGAACGCCAGCTACGGACTCACCCTGTGCGCCGAGTGTGCCCTCGTGGGAGACCTCCACATGGGTGGCGGCGGCAGGTTGCGGGCGTTCTATTGCGTCGACGCGAAGGGCAATGTCCTCATGCCGTGTGGCCGTTGCAGGCAATTGCTCTATGAATTCCGGGCACCCGGCATGCAACTCATGACCACGCAGGGCATCAAGACCATGGACCAAGTGCTGCCGGATGCATTCGGTCCCGACAACCTGGAGGAGAACCTGTGACACAGACTGAAGCGTTTGATGCCGTCCAGATCATCAGCATCAAGCGGGACAAGGGCACACTGAGCCCGGAGCAGATTGACTGGACCATCGATGCCTACACCCGTGGCGTCATCGCCGACGAGCAGATGGCGGCCCTGAACATGGCCATCCTGCTCAACGGGATGGATCGTGCCGAGATCTCCCGCTGGACCGAGGCGATGATCGCCTCGGGCGAGCGGATGGACTTCTCCAGCCTTCGGCGTCCCGACGGCGGCGTGAAGGCCACCACCGACAAACACTCCACCGGGGGTGTCGGGGACAAGATCACGCTTCCGCTGGCGCCGTTGGTCGCAGTCTTCGGGGTGGCCGTTCCCCAGCTTTCCGGCAGGGGACTGGGCCACACGGGCGGCACGCTTGACAAGCTCGAAGCCATTCCCGGGTGGCGGGCGAACCTGAGCAACGAGGAAATCCTTGCCCAGCTGCAGGACGTGGGTGCGGTCATCTGCGCCGCCGGCACGGGCTTGGCTCCGGCGGACAAGAAGCTCTACGCCTTGCGCGACGTGACGGGCACAGTGGAAGCCATTCCCTTGATTGCGTCGTCCATCATGAGCAAGAAGATCGCCGAAGGCACGGGCTCCCTCGTGCTCGATGTGAAGGTCGGGTCCGGGGCGTTCATGAAGGACGAAGCCCGTGCCCGCGAGCTGGCCGAAACCATGGTGGCCCTAGGCAAGGACGCGGGCGTCAACACCGTGGCCCTCCTGACCAACATGGGCACCCCGCTGGGCTTGACTGCGGGCAACGCCATCGAGGTGGAGGAATCGGTGGAGGTGCTTGCGGGCGGCGGTCCGGAAGACGTCGTGGAACTGACCGTCAGGCTCGCCGAAGAAATGCTCGCCTGCGCCGGAGTGCACGATGCCGACCCCGCGGCCGCCCTGAAGGACGGCCGCGCTATGGACGTCTGGAACCGGATGATTGAAGCCCAGGGCGGGGATCCGCGCGCCGCCCTGCCCGTTGCGAAGGAATCCGAGGTCATCGCGGCTCCGGCAGACGGAGTCCTGGTGGAGCTCGATGCGTTGTCCGTGGGCGTGGCCGCGTGGCGCCTCGGCGCCGGTCGTGCGCGGAAGGAAGACATCGTCCAGGCCGGTGCGGGGGTACGGATGCACGCCAAACCAGGTGCCTTGGTCCGCGCAGGGGAGCCACTCATGACCCTCCTGACCGACACTCCGGAAAAGTTCGAAAGGGCAAAGGAAGCCCTGGAAGGTGCCGTGCTCATCGCGCCGGAAGGCTCACGGCCGGCGCAACGGCTCATCATCGACCGGATCTCGTAGCTGTTGTTCTCCCGGGCATTTTCGGATGCCCGGGAGACAATCCCCGCGGCCATTCGTTGGGAAGACCGTGCAGGCGATCAACGACTTCATCCTCTCGGCAGCCGGGCAGCCTTGGGTCTTGCTTCTGGTTTTTGCCTGCTGCGTGATCGACGGTTTCTTCCCGCCCATCCCGAGCGAGTCGGTGGTGGTGGGACTCGCGGCCGTTTCGGCGACGGCTGGGACGCCCAACACGTGGCTGCTGATCCTGGTGGGCGCCCTCGGGGCATTCACGGGCGACAATATCGCCTATGCGATCGGCCGCAGGATAGGTGTCCACCGTTGGGGGTGGATGCGTTCACCAAGGATGCAAAGCGCCTTTCGCTGGGCCGGGCGCGAACTCCGACGCCGGGCCGCGTCACTGATCATGGTGGCCCGGTTCGTCCCCATCGGCCGCGTGGCGGTCAACCTCACAGCCGGTGCAACCGGATTTCCGCGCCGCGTTTTTGTGGCCCTCACGGCCATGTCCGCCATTCTGTGGGCCAGCTACTCGGTGGCTATCGGATTGTTCTTCGGCCAGTGGTTCGAGCACAACCACCTGCTCGGGGCGACCATCGCGATCGTCGCGGCCGTCATCCTCGGAATCATCGTGGACCGGATCATCAGCAAAGTCCGCGGGGCCACGCCGATCACTGAAGAGGACGAAGAGACCGGGGAGCCCGAGGAGGAAGCCGTCGTGTGAGACGGGGTGGCCAAGGCGGCGCCGCCTCCTCCTGGGGTATGACTCCCACGGGACCGGAAGATCCGTCCACAGGGGGATGCTTCCATTCCACCTTTCGAGCTAGCCTTAAATTGTGTTCTTCCCCGGCTGGGGCGTAGCGAACGAGGTCCCGGCCATGGGACACTGGATAGCGATCTGTGTCGCGCAACCGCGTGACTTTCCTTGAGGAGCAATGCCTGCGTGGAATTCATGAACCACATGCTCGAGCATGCCGCCGGGCAACCGTGGATCTACCCGGTGCTCCTGGTTTTCTTTTTCATCGACGGCTTTGCCACGATCCTTCCCAGCGAGACGGCCATCGTCGGGCTCTCGGCCCTTGCGATGCACCGCGGCGAGCCCAACCTGTGGCTCCTCGGCGCCACCGCGCTGGTCGGGGCCATGGCCGGTGACAACATGGCCTACATGCTGGGCCGCAAGATCGGCCTGGACCGCTGGAAATGGATGCGCAAGCCCAAGGTCCAGAAGATGTTCGCCTGGGCACACTACGAGCTGGACAAACGCGGCGCCGTGCTCATCTTCACGGCCCGGTACATCCCTTGGGGCCGCGTCGCGGTGAACTACGTCGCCGGACAGACCGGATTTCGCCACAAGACCTTCTTCTTCCTGGATGCCTTCGCATGCTTCACGTGGGTTGTCTATTCGATCGGCGTCGGATCACTCGCCGGCCACTGGGTGCACAACAACCCGCTCCTTGGCGTGGGGATTGCCGTGGCATTCGCCGTGGTACTCGGCGTCATCGTGGACCACACCTTGCGTTGGTGGCACAAGCACCTGGAGAAGAAGGACGCGGAGAAGAAAGAATCAGCTTCCGCGGAAGCAGCCGCAGCAGACGAAGGGACCGCGATTAACGCGGCGGCCGGCGTCGAGCGCTCACACCCTGCTGGCTAAGCTTCTTCCGTCCCCCTAGAGTTGAGACGTGACTGAGCCTATTGTTGATGCCGCCCCTGCCCTTGATTTCGACCTGAAGAGCCTGCCGAAGGTTTCCCTTCACGATCACCTGGACGGGGGACTGCGCCCGGCCACCATCATCGAGCTGGCGGAGGCCGTCGGCCACACCCTTCCCTCCACGGATCCCGTAGCGCTGGGCCAGTGGTTCCGTGAGTCCGCGGATTCAGGTTCCCTGGTCCGCTACCTCGAAACCTTCGACCACACGATTGCCGTCATGCAGACCAAGGAAGGCCTGGCGCGCGTCGCCAAGGAGTTCGTTGAGGACCTCGCGGACGACGGCGTCGTGTACGGCGAGATCCGTTGGGCACCTGAGCAGCACCTGCAGAAGGGCCTCACCCTGGACGAGGTCGTGTACGCGGTCCAGGAAGGGCTCGACGCCGGCGTGGACGCCGTTGAGGAGTCCGGCCGCCAGATCCAGGTGGGCCAGCTCATCACGGCGATGCGCCACGCGGACCGCGGCCAGGAAATTGCCGAGCTCGCCGTGCGCCACCGCTACAACGGAGCCGTGGGCTTCGACATCGCCGGAGCCGAGGACGGCTTCCTGCCGTCCCGCTTCAAGGACGCATTCACCTACCTGGCCGAACACAATTTTCCGGCTACCGTGCACGCCGGCGAAGCCGCAGGCCTGGAAAGCATCCAGTCCGCACTCGTGGACGGCCGGGCCCTGCGCCTGGGCCACGGAGTGCGTATCGCCGAGGACATCACGGTTGAATTCGAGGACGCCGAAGGCGAAGAAGCCGACGACGACGCCGAGGACACCATCGGCATGGTCACGTTGGGTGAGGTGGCCGGCTGGGTCCGCGATCGCGGGATTGCGCTGGAAATCTGCCCCTCGTCCAACCTGCAGACCGGCGCCATCGCGAACTTCGGCGAAGGCATCGAGAACCACCCGCTGGACATGCTGTACCAGCTGGGCTTCAACGTCACCATCAACACGGACAACCGGCTCATGAGCGGCGTGACCCTCACGGACGAGTTCGAGCTTCTCGTGGAGACCTTCGACTACGATCTCGACGACCTCCTCGAATTGACCCTCAACGCGGCCGAGTCGTCGTTCTTGCCGCTGGACGAAAAAGAAGCGTTGGTGGAGTACATCAACGACGCCTACGCCAACCTTGGCTGAACAAAGCCCTGCAGGCGCGGTTGGGGAGCTGCTGGGGAAGATAGCCTCTTTGCGGGAGCACTGCCCGTGGATGGGGGAGCTGACCCACGAATCCCTCGTCGAGTACCTGATCGAGGAAGCGTACGAAGTGGTCGACTCGATCGAAGCCGGCGCGGCCGGCACCGACACGGCCGACGAACTCCGCGGCGAGCTGGGTGACGTGCTGCTCCAAGTAGTGCTGCACGCCCGGCTCGCCGAGGAACGCGGCCAGTTCACCTTCGACGACGTCGCCCGCACCATCACGGAAAAGATGGTGCGGCGAAATCCGCACGTCTTCAGGCCTGACGGATCCTTGCAGGATTCCTTCCCGGCCACCGTGGAGGAGATCGTCGAAAAATGGGACGCCGTGAAGAAGGCCGAAAAGCCCGGGCGTTCGGATCCTTTCGAAGGCATCCCGCCGCACCTTCCTGCCCTCGCCCTGGCGCAAAAGTCGCTTGACCGTGCCGAGCGTTCGGGCGGCCCGGAGCGCACAGGCCGACCCGTCGCGGCGGCGGAGGTTCCCGACTCCGAAGCTGCGCTTGGAGACTTGCTGCTCGCCGTGGTCGCGGGCTCACGGGAGAAGGGTTTCGACGCCGAACGGGCCCTGCGCGCTGCGGTCCGCCGCTACCAGGGCCGCGACGGCGATGCCACAAAACGTGAGGGGTCCGACGCTGTTCCGTAACCTTGGCCTGTCTCGACTAGGCTAGTGGCGACGAGGACGTCGAGAATTTCCCTCAAGATTCCCAGTAAATCGCTTCACCATAAGGAGCAGTCCATGGCGCTTATCGATGCCATCCACGCCCGCGAGATCCTTGATTCCCGCGGAAACCCGACAGTAGAAGTTGAAGTTCTGCTTTCCGATGGCCAGATCGGCCGCGCGGCAGTTCCCTCCGGTGCTTCCACCGGCGAGCACGAAGCCGTTGAACTGCGTGACGGCGACAAGGGCCGTTACCTCGGCAAGGGCGTCCAGAAGGCCGTTGACGCGGTCATCGACGAAATCGCGCCGGCCCTGATCGGCTTCGACGCCACTGACCAGCGCAGCATCGACCAGGCCATGATCGACCTCGACGGCACCCCGAACAAGGGCAAGCTCGGCGCCAACGCCATCCTCGGCGTTTCCCTCGCGGTGGCCAACGCAGCCGCCGCCTCCGCGGACCTGCCGTTGTACAAGTACCTGGGCGGCCCGAACGCCCACGTCCTGCCCGTCCCGCTGATGAACATCCTCAACGGTGGCTCGCACGCCGACTCCGACGTCGACATCCAGGAATTCATGATCGCCCCGATCGGCGCGGAGACTTTCTCCGAAGGCCTGCGCTGGGGCGTTGAGGTCTACCACAACCTCAAGTCGGTCCTGCAGGCCAAGGGCCTCTCCACCGGCCTCGGCGACGAAGGCGGCTTCGCTCCGAACCTGCCGTCCAACCGCGCGGCACTGGACCTGATCCAGGAAGCCATCAAGAACGCCGGCTACACCCCGGGCAAGGACATCGCCCTCGCGCTGGACGTCGCCTCGTCCGAGTTCTACAAGGACGGCGCCTACCAGTTCGAAGGCAAGGCACTCTCGGCCACCGAAATGAGCGCCTACTACGCCGAACTCGTTGCCGACTACCCGCTGGTCTCCATCGAAGACCCGCTGGACGAAAACGACTGGGAAGGCTGGAAGACCCTTACCGACACCATCGGTGACAAGGTCCAGCTGGTCGGCGACGACCTCTTCGTGACCAACCCGGTCCGCCTGCAGCAGGGCATCGACTCCGCCACGGCCAACTCCCTGCTCGTGAAGGTCAACCAGATCGGTTCCCTGACCGAAACCCTGGATGCCGTTTCCCTGGCCCAGCGCTCGGGCTACACCACCATCACCTCGCACCGCTCCGGCGAAACCGAGGACACCACCATTGCTGACATCGCGGTTGCCACCAACGCGGGCCAGATCAAGACCGGTGCCCCGGCCCGCTCCGAGCGCGTCGCCAAATACAACCAGCTGCTGCGCATCGAAGAAGAACTCGACGACGCCGCTCGCTACGCCGGCCGCAGCGCGTTCCCGCGTTTCAAGGGCTAGTATCCGCTGAAACAGCTGACCGGTGGCTATGGTGGAAAGACCATAGCCACCGGTTCTGTTTAACGAAATGTGCGAGCACTTCGGCAAACCGCAGGCTCCGTGAGGCACACAACGCGCAGCAACCCGCCAGGCAAGCACCAGGCATTACAGGAGTGTCATGGCCACCCGCCGCCCCAAGGTCCCCCGGGCCGATGCCCTCGGCCGTTCGCCCCAGAAGAACCCCGACAGTGGCCATGTCATCCGTGCCGACTTCGGCGAGTCCCGCAAGGCAACCGCGCCCCAACAGGAAAGCGCAGTTCACGCCGGGTCCAGGGCGCCGTCCAATGCCACAGCCGAAGGCAGCGCCCAAAGCAAGGGCCAGTCCGGCACAAAGGGCGGAGCTGCCCCGAAACCGGGACGTCCGCATGCGGGCGGGCCGGGAAGCTTGCCGGTTGTCGGCAAGGCGTCCGGCAAAACGTCCGGCGCTGGCTCCACCCACCAGGACAAGGACCACGGCGCGCGCCCGGTGCCCGCGAAGGCGTTCTCCGGCCGCATGCTTGCCCTCGCCGTGGTGATGATAGCGATCACCATCATGCTCGCGCCCACGGTCAAGATCTGGTTGGAGAAAAAGGCTGAAATCTCGGGCCTGGAAGCCGATATTGCGAGCAAGCAGGCCGAGCAAGCCAGCCTCCAGAAGCAGATCACGCGGTGGCAGGACCCCAACTACGTGAAACAACAAGCCCGGGACCGCATTAACATGGTTATGCCGGGTGAAGCAGGCTACTGGGTGTTTGGTGGAGACGTTCCCGCCGGGACACCCGGTGGAAGCACCAGCTCAGGGGCTTCCGGAAGCCCGTCCAATCTGCCGTGGGTGGATGGGCTATGGGAATCCATCAGGCGCTCGGCAACAGACTAGACGCGGTGCCCGCCGCCGTCGCGCACTGACGGGCGCGACCAAACAGGGCAGGAAGGATGGCAGCGCCAGTGGAAGAGACCTCGGCACCTGCATCGCAGGAGTCACGCAAGCCATCAGCACACGATCTCGAAATCCTCAGCCGCCAGCTCGGGCGGCCGGTGCGCGACGTCGTCGAAATCCCGGCGCGCTGCGTGTGCGGCAACCCGTTGGTCGCCGCGACCGCTCCGCGGTTGAGCAACGGCACTCCGTTTCCGACGACGTTCTACTTGACGCACCCCGTCATCACCGCAGCCGTGTCGCGCCTGGAGGCCGGCGGGCTCATGAATGAGATGAACGAACGGCTCACCGCGGACGGGCCTTTGGCTGCGGCTTACAGGGGCGCCCACGAGGCCTATCTCCAGGCGCGTGACGAGATTGCCGGACGTGCCGGTACCGGGGACGTCCCCGAGATCGCCGGCATCTCTGCCGGCGGCATGCCCACCCGCGTGAAGTGCCTGCACGTCCTGGTTGGCCACTCCCTGGCGGCCGGTCCCGGCGTCAATCCGCTCGGCGACGAGGCCATCGAGGCGATCAGCGAATGGTGGACCGCGGACCGCTGCTATTGCGACGGCGCGTGGGACAGCGCAGGGGAGGCCCCGTCCAGGGACCTCAGCCGCCACGGACCGCAGGGCCTGCCGAACATCGTGGGCCGTCCCGCACCTGTCCGCAAATCCACGTCCTCCCACGGAGCACAAGCGTCCGCGGAGTCGGTCGCAGGGGAGCGCAACGCATGAACCGGGTAGCCGCCATCGATTGTGGCACCAATTCGATCCGCCTACTCATTGCGGATTCCAACGGCGCGGGAACAGGGTCTCCGTTGCGGGACATCGTCCGTGAGATGCGCGTCGTTCGCCTCGGCCAAGGGGTTGACGCCACCGGCGAGCTTGCTCCCGAGGCGCTCGAACGCACCTTCGCGGCAACCGCGGACTACGCCGAGCTGATCCGCCGTCATGATGCCCGGGGCGTCCGTTTCGTGGCGACCTCTGCCAGCCGCGACGCCCGCAACCGGGACGTCTTCGTTGACGGGATCCGGGAGCTGCTGGGCGTCGAACCCGAGGTCATCTCCGGCGACGAAGAAGCCGCGCTGTCCTTCGCGGGTGCAAGCAGCGTGCTTCCATCACGCGGCAAGGATCCGGTGCTGGTGGTTGACCTCGGCGGCGGAAGCACCGAGTTCGTCCTCGGCGACTCCGACGGCGTCATTGCCGCCAAATCCGTCGACATCGGCTGCGTGCGCTTGACTGAACGGCACCTCCGCAGCGATCCTCCGACGCCGGAGCAGATCGCCGCAGCGGAAGCCGACGTCGACGCAGCCATTGATCTCGTCGCCCGCACGGTCCCGCTGGGCCGGGCCACCGCCGTCGTCGGCGTTGCCGGAACCGTCACCACCATCACGGCGCACGCCCTGGGCCTGGGCGAGTACGATCCCGCACTGATCCACGGTGCCAGCCTGGACCTGGAGACCATCAGCAAGGCCGCCACGAGCCTGCTGGAAATGAGCCGCGAAGAGCGTGCCCTGCTGCCCTACATGCACCCCGGACGTGTTGACGTCATCGGAGCCGGAGCCCTCGTCTGGCGCCGCATCCTCCAGCGTTGGGCCGAGCCCGGAAACGGCTCCATCACAGCGGCCATCTCCAGCGAGCATGACATCCTCGACGGCATCGCGCTGAGTATCCGCTCATGATGGGTGTCCGCTAAAGATGGGTATCCGCTGATGACGTTGCCACACGGTTGGCGCCGCCGCGCGGCATCGGCCGCGCTGGCCGCCATGCTGGCCGGGGGAAGCCTTGCGGGGGCCCTTGTCGCCGCGCCCTCGGCGTTCGCCGACTCGTGGCGGGACAAGGAATACTGGCTCACCGAGTACGGCATCACCGCCGCCTGGCAGGTATCCAAGGGCGCGGGCGTGAAGGTGGCCATCATCGACAGCGGGGTGGACGGACAACACCCCGATCTCAAAGGTGCGGTGGTTGGCGGAACCGACGCTTCCGGCGCGGGCGATCCGAACGGGCAGAAGAGCATCGGGGCCAAACCCGAGCACGGAACCCTCGTGGCCACGCTCCTTGCCGGGCGTGGACACGCTGCTCCCAACCCGTCGGCCTCCCCGTCGTCGTCTCCGTCGCCAGGTTCCGGCGTCGGCACCGACGGAATCGTGGGCGTAGCCCCCGAGGCCCAGATCCTGTCGGTTTCCGCTTGGCTCGGTTCACCGAACCCGGCGGGCAAGACGGACCAGGAACAGATTCCCGAAGCTGTCCGGTGGGCCGTGGACAACGGCGCCAAGGTCATCAATATTTCCCTCGGCAGCACCTCGCCGGATTGGCCCCAAAGCTGGGACGCGGCATTCCTCTATGCCGAACAAAAGGACGTGGTGATCGTGGCCGCGGCGGGCAACCGGATCGGCGGCAACGTCCAGGTGGGCGCCCCCGCCACGATTCCAGGCGTCCTGACAGTGGCAGGACTCGACCGGAACCGCATGGCCAGCGTGGATGCTTCATCGCAGGGAATCAGCATCGGCGTCTCGGCGCCCGCGGAAAAGCTGGTGGGGGGCCTGCCCGGGGGGAGCTACGAGGATTGGGCAGGCACATCGGGTTCCGCGCCGATTGTCTCCGGCGTTGCGGCGCTCATCCGCTCGAAATGGCCTGATATGAGCGCCAAGCAGGTCATCAACAGGATAGTGTCCACGGCCGTGGATGCCGGCGCGCCCGGCAAGGACCCGATCTACGGCTACGGCATCCTCAACGCCGAGGCGGCCCTGAAAGCCGATGTGCCGGAGGTGACGAGTAATCCGGTGGGATCCATTGCAGACTGGATCAGGGTCCACCGACGCGGGGACCTCAGCAGCCCCACGCCGCAGGCTGCGTCGTCGCCGAGCATCCCCGCGGCGACCTTGGCCGATCCCACTGTTCCCGTCGCCAAGGCGCCCTCGCAGCCCGACACAGCCGTTCCGGCGGCTGTGGTGATCGGCTTCGGTTCGCTCTTCGTGGCGATCGTTGCGGGCGCCTCCGTCCAATTGAGGCGCGCCTACCGGACGACCCCCGAACTGCCCGACGGGCCCGCGACCGGCGTGGTGGACGTCGTGGATCAGGGCGGCCCGAAATAGCCCCCGGCGCAGGTGCGTAGCTTCGGGAAATAGTTAGTGAAGATTTTCACAAGGTGCTGTACTCTATTCTTATGGCAACCACCCCTGAGCTCATTGACCGTCCCCGTGTTCTCGTTGTCGGCGGCGGATACGTCGGCCTGTACGTAGCACTCAAGCTGCAGAAGAAGATCGCGAACGCCGGCGGCATCGTCACCGTCGTCGATCCTCTTCCCTACATGACCTACCAGCCCTTCCTCCCCGAGGTGGCAGGCGGCAACATCGAGGCACGCCACGCCGTCATCTCGCACCGCCAGCACCTCAAGCAAACGGAACTCATCCAGGGCCGCGTCACCAGCATCGACCACCAGAACCGCACCGCCGTTGTCGCTCCGGCCGACGGTGGAGACAACTTCGAGATCCCTTACTTCGACGTCGTGGTTGCCGCCGGTGCCATTACCCGCACCTTCCCCATCAAGGGCCTCGCGGACGAAGGCATTGGCCTGAAGACCATCGAAGAAGCGGTCGCCCTGCGAAACAAGGTGCTTGAGCGCATCGAGGTCGCCTCCACCATGACCGACGCCGCCGAGCGCGCCAAGGCCCTGACCTTCGTGGTGGTGGGTGGCGGTTTCGCCGGTATCGAGTGCATCACCGAGATGGAAGACCTCGCCCGCGCTGCCGTCAAGAACAACCCGCGCATCCGCCAGGAGGAAGTCCGCTTCGTCCTGGTCGAAGCCATGGGCCGCATCATGCCCGAGGTCACCGCAGCCCAGGCCGAGTGGGTTGTGGGACACCTCCGCAGCCGCGGCATCGAGGTCCTGCTCAACACCTCCCTCGACAACGCAGAGGGCAGCCTCAAGCTCATCAACCTGCCGGACAAGACCCCTGCCCAGGAGTTCGAAGCCGACACCCTCGTGTGGACCGCCGGCGTGCAGGCCAACCCGATGATCCGTTCCACCGACTTCCCGCTCGAGCCGCGCGGACGCGTCCGCGTCCTCCCGGACCTGCGGATTGCTGGCGACGAAGGCATCATCGACAACGCCTGGGCCGCCGGCGACATCGCCGCGGTTCCGGACCTCACGGGCAGCGGCCTGCCGGACGGCACCTGTGTTCCGAACGCCCAGCACGCCCTTCGCCAGGCCAAGCGCCTCGCCAAGAACCTGTGGGCCTCCCGCTGGGACAAGCCCATGGGTGACTACAAGCACAAGAACCTCGGTGCGGTCGCCGGCTTCGGCGAGTGGAAGGGCGTTGCCAACATCAACCTCCTGGGCCGCATCGGCCTCAAGGGCGGGCTCGCATGGCTGGCACACCGCGGCTACCACGGCTTGGCCATCCCCACCGGTGAGCGCAAGGTCCGCGTGATCTTCAACTGGATCCTTGGCATGACCATGGGCCGCGACACCACGCAGCTGCTGGACCTCGACAACCCGCGCGGCGCCTTCGTTGCCGCGGCCACCCCGGCTCCCAAGCCGGCCGCCGCACCTTCCGAAGCCAAGGCTCCGGTCACGGCTGACGCCAAGTAGCAGCACCTCAAGCAGTCCCGCCGACGGCGGCCATCTCCCACGCGGGAGGCGGCCGCCGTCGTCGTTTTATTCCTCGTGCCTTGCCGTCCGGTCCGCGGCGGCGGTTCGGCATCTCCGCGACGCCGGGTCCTAGACTTGCAGCATGGCTGGCGAAAGCGATCTGACCACCCTCCTGAGATCCATGCATCCCGTGATTCGGGAGGGCGACTACGTCTACGCTTTGTGGCCGCACGGAAGACCGCTTGAAGGCAATATCGAAGCCGCTGTCCGCGAAGCGGAAGGCCTCACCGTGGTGCTGCGGCGCGAGGAAGCCGGCCGCCTGGGGCTGTCCTACGATTTCGTGGCCGCGTGGATCACTCTTCAAATCCACTCCGCGCTGGAAGCCGTGGGGCTCACCGCGGCAGTCAGCTCCGCCCTGACGGCGGCCGGCATCAGCTGCAACGTCCTCGCCGGGTTCCATCACGACCACCTTTTGGTTCCGTCCACTGAGCGGCGGCACGCCATGGAAGTGCTGGAGCTGCTGGGCCAAGGCGTAGTGCTGCGGACGGAGCGGCCGGCGGACCGCGAGTCGGTGCTGGCGCTCACGGCGGCCGCGTTTTCCACGAGCGCGGTCACCGGATTGCCCGTCGAAGGAGTCCCGGCCGAAGTGAAGCTGCTGACGGAACTGTTCGACTCCGATGAGTACCTGCAGGAGTTCAGCATCGTGGCGGAGATGGGCGGGGAAATCGTAGGCCACGTCATCTGCACCCGCGGCAGGGTCGGAGAACTCCGGCTCTTGGGACTGGGCCCCATCAGCGTCCAGCCGCACCTCCAGCGGCGTGGCATCGGATCTGCGCTTTTGCGGGAAACGGCCCGGCGGGCCGAGGAGGCGGGGGAGCTGGGCATCGCGCTGCTGGGCAGCACCGAGTACTACCCTCGCTTCGGATTTCTTCCCGCCCGCAAGCTGGGCGTGTCGGCCCCCGGCGCAGGGTGGGGAGACCATTTCCAGCTCTTGCCCCTCAAAGCATGGCCCGACGGCGCCAGCGGAACCTTTCGTTATGCCGCGCCCTTCCAAGCGCTGTAGGAGGCCAAAAGAGGGGAGTGCGCTGGGTTACCATTATCCGGGCGCCCCAGTAGCCCAATTGGCAGAGGCAGCGGACTTAAAATCCGCGGGTTGTGGGTTCGAGTCCCACCTGGGGCACGCACGAGAAATGCGGGCCGCGCCACCTTCTTTGTTTGCGCCAAGCTGTGCCGTGACAAGAATTTAACCCCGTGTTCACGGGAAGAGCTCTCCGGTTACTGCGGTGACACACCGTTATTAGATCCTGACCTGCGTATATGTGTTCTAGGACACATATTTGGTAGTACTCTCATGGAACATGTTCGAAGTGAAAGTGACTTCGGGCGAATGACCACGAATCAGACGCACCGCGGAGGCTATTTATGTACAGGAAGAAAGTCATTTCGGCGATTGCAGCAGCAGCCACCCTTGGCATGCTCGTAGCGGGCTGTGCGAACCAGACCGCTCCCAGCGGCACGGAAACCTCGGGTGGCGGCAGCAGGGTCAATATCCCCGCGATCTCCAAAGTCGACGTTCCTGCCGGAGCTGTTTTGCCTGCAGGCGATGGAAAGGGGACATGCCCGTCCACCACCACCCTTGCCTATGCCGGTGCCGAGACAGGACCCAACGCCCAGCTGGGTATCAACATCTTCAACGGCATCCAGCTGGCCATCAACCAGCACAACGCCGCGAACCCCGGCTGCCAGGTCCAGTTCAAGAAATTCGATACTGAAGGCGATCCGAACAAGGCCACGGGCCCGGTGACGCAGATCGTTTCCGAACCGGACATCATCGGAGTGGTGGGCTTGCCGTTCTCCGGAGAGTCCAAGGCCACCGGCAACATCTTCGAGCAGAAGGGCTTGGTGCACATCACGCCCTCCGCTACCAACCCGAGCCTGACCAAGAACGGCTGGACCACTTTCTTCCGGGCCCTCGGCAATGACGCCGTCCAGGGTCCTGCGGCAGCAAAGTTCCTCACGGACAAGCTGCAGGCAAAGAAGGTCTACCTGGTCCAGGACGACTCTGACTACGGCATTGGTCTGGGAACCACAACGTCCGCCGCCCTTGGCTCCGCGATGGTGGGATCCGACAAGGTCGTCACGGGCCAGAAGGACTTCTCGGCCGTGATTTCCAAGATCATGAACTCCAAGGCAGACACGGTCTACTACGCCGGCTACTACGCAGAGGGTGCCCCCTTCGACCAGCAACTGGTCGCAAAGGGATTCACCGGATCCTTCGTGGGCCCCGATGGAGTGAAGGATGACCAGTTCATCAAGCTGGCCGGCGATGCGTCGTCCAACGCGTACTTCACCTGCCCCTGCATCCCGGGCGAGCTGATCCCGAGCTTCGAGAGCGAGTACAAGAAGCTGGCCAACGCGGAGCCCGGAACGTACTCCATCGAAGGTTACGACGCCGTCACGGTCCTGCTCTCGGGCATCGACAAGGGCAAGCAGTCCCGCGCGGACCTGCTGTCCTGGGTCAAGTCCTACGACGCAGATGGCCTGTCGAAGCACTACAAGTGGGATTCAACCGGCGAACTGGCAACGCCTGATGTCTACGGCTACAAAGTTGAGAACGGCAAGATCGTTCCCATCGGCGTCATCGGAAAATAACACCGAGCCCAGATGAATGCTGGGGGTTAGCATCCATGCCGACCCCCAGCATTTCTTTTGATTACATCAGGAAAGTGCCATGATCAGTGAAGTAATTCCCACCCTGCTCCACTCGGTTCCCGTGGACGACACGTGGATCACCTTCGACGTAAACTCCTTTACCCAAAACTTCTGGAGTTCCACCTTTGACGGGTTGACCTTCGGCGCAATCTACGCCTTGGTTGCCCTCGGCTATACGCTCGTCTACGGCGTTCTCAACCTCATCAACTTTGCCCACTCGGAAGTGTTCATCACGGGCTGCTACGGAGTGTTCTTTACCCTCAGCGCCCTGAATTTCGGCCCCTCCGCTCCGAGGCTGGGTTTTTGGGCCATTGTGGGAAACCTTATCCTCGCCCTCGTCGTCGCCATTATCGCCTCAGCCCTGATGGCAGTGATCGTGGAACGGGTGGCTTATAAACCTTTGCGTCAACGTAAGGCGCCCCGACTGGCATTCTTGATTACCGCCATCGGTGTTTCTTTCGCCATCCAGTACACCATCTACTGGTGGCGTGGACCGAGCCCGGAAGCTGCGCTCACAATGTTCCGGCCGCTCGCGATTTTCGACGTCTTCGGGACGATCGTCGATTCGCAGCAGGTTGTGATTATCGTCGCCGCGGTTATCCTCATGATCGCCACTGATCAGTTCATTAGGCGGTCCCGGACCGGCCGAGGCATCCGGGCAGTGGCGCAGGATCCGGATACTGCAACCCTGATGGGTGTCAACAAGGAAAAAATCATTGTGACCACCTTTATCATCGGCGGCATCCTGGCCGGCGCGGCTGCTTTGTTCTACGTCATGAAAATTCCGTCCGGCGTGCAGTACAACGGCGGATTCATCCTGGGCGTCAAAGCGTTCGCGGCCGCTGTCCTTGGAGGCATCGGCAATGTCCGCGGTGCTTTGCTGGGCGGCCTGCTGATCGGTTTGATTGGCAACTACGGCCAGGTGCTCCTGGGCAGTTCCCAATGGACGGACGTTGTCGCGTTCGTGGTCCTGGTGTTGGTATTGATTGTGCGACCCGAAGGTGTCTTGGGTAGCTCGCTAGGAAAGAGTAAGGCATGAGCACAACAGACGGCCCCACACTTATTCCCGATGATGCTTCTGCACAGGAGATTGCCGACCGCGAAGCCAAGATGCGGCAGCGCAAGGGCTGGTTCCCGGGGCTCAGTGACAAATGGAATGCGCTCCCGCGCCAGACCCAGTGGCTGATCCTGATCGTCGTTGTTGTCCTTGCGTATTTGCTTCCTATCCTCAATCCGCCGTTGATCACGACGGAACCGGGCAACAATTGGCAAATCGCACTCGCGCAGATGTCTGTCTATGCCCTGGTGGCTGTCGGCCTGAACGTGGTGGTCGGCTATGCGGGCCTCCTCGACCTGGGTTATGTGGCCTTCTTCGCCCTGGGGTCCTATACCGCAGCGATGTTCACCAGTCCGGATTCGCCGTATGTGCACATTCCCTACTTGTGGACGCTGCCATTGGCGATGGCAGTCGCCATGTTCTTTGGCGTGGTCCTGGGTGTTCCCACGCTTCGCCTCCGCGGCGACTACCTGGCGATCGTCACGCTCGGCTTCGGTGAGATCGTACGCATTCTGGCCACCATCATTCCGGCCATGAAGGGCCAGGTCGGCTTCCAGAATGTCGGCCACCCGCCTGGTACGGATTCCAGCGGACAAACGATCTTCCAGAATTCGAACGGAACCCCGTGGTATTGGCTGACGCTGACCATCATCATTGTGGTGCTCCTGGCTGCCGGAAACCTTGAGCGCAGCAGGGTGGGACGGGCGTGGATTGCCATCCGCGAGGATGAAGACGCTGCCGAAATCATGGGTGTCCCCACCTTCAAGTACAAGGTGTGGGCCTTCGCGATCGGCGCTTCCGTGGGCGGACTCTCGGGTGCGTTGTTCGCCGGCCAGGTAGGTTTTGTGAACAACCAGAAATTCGATATCGCCACCTCGATCCTGTTCGTCGCCGCTGTCGTCATGGGCGGCACGGGAAACAAGGTGGGTGCGATCCTTGGCGGTGCGTTGGTGGCATATATCCCACTCCGCTTCACCGCGATTGCGGAGTTCAAGTACCTGATCTTTGGGGCGGCGCTGGTGATCATCATGATTTTCCGTCCCGGCGGCCTCCTGCCGGCACGCCAGAGCCTCCTCGCCTATGGACGCTTGGCCTACAACAAGCTCAAGGGTGCCGTGGGCGATATCCCTCCTTCGGGCAAAGTCGTCCTGGAACCGGGAAAGGGGGCTGACAAATGAGTGAAGCGATCGAACCGGATATCGACGTCGACGCACTCAAGGAGCAGGGTGTGGACCTTGATGTCGCCGAGAAGGTGGCACCCGAGAGGGAGATCGCCACCAAGGTGGGCGAAGCCCTGGTCCAGGTCCAGGACCTGACGATCAAGTTCGGTGGCCTGGTCGCCCTGGACAACGTCACGTTCGATATCAACCGGGGCGAAATCCTCGGTTTGATTGGTCCCAACGGTGCGGGAAAAACCACGTGTTTCAATGCCATGACAGGGGTGTATAAGCCGACTTCGGGAAAGGTCTTGCTGGAAGGCCAGTTGCTCAACGGACTGCCCCAGCACAAGATCACCCGGCGAGGCTTGGCGCGGACGTTCCAGAACATCCGCCTCTTTGGTGAGATGACGGCTTTGGAAAACGTGGTTGTCGGCCTCGACGCGCGCCACCGCACGAGTGTCGGCGGGGCTCTCTTGCGCCTGCCGACCCATGTGAGGGAAGAGAAGACCTCGATCGAGCGCGGCATGGCATTGCTTGAATTCGTGGGCATCGCCGATCACGCCCATTTCCTGTCGCGGCACCTTCCTTATGGGTACCAGCGTCGCCTGGAAATCGCGCGGGCACTGGCCACGGATCCCAAGGTCCTGTGCCTGGACGAGCCTGCGGCCGGGTTCAATCCCGCGGAGAAGGAAGAGCTCATGGCCCTGATCCGGACCATCCGCGACGACGGCTACACGGTCCTGCTCATTGAGCACGACATGAAGCTGGTCATGGGCGTCACCGACCGGATCGTGGTCCTGGAGTTCGGCAAAAAGATCGCGGACGCGTTGCCCAAGATCATTCGCGACGACCCGAAAGTTATTTCCGCCTATCTCGGGGAGCCTGAAGATGACCTTGCTTGAGCTGAAGAACGTATCCGTCCACTACGGCCGGATCCAGGCGATTTCCGACATGTCATTCAGCGTGGAAGAAGGCGAGATCGTTTCGCTCATCGGCGCGAATGGTGCCGGAAAGACCACCACCATGAGGACGATTTCCGGATTGCTGGCTCCCTCGGCCGGCTCCATCACCTTTGCCGGCCAGGACATCACCAGGATGAAGGCCCACATCCGTGTTGTCCAGGGCATTTCGCAAGCGCCGGAGGGACGTGGAATCTTCCCTGGCATGACGGTGGAGGAGAACCTCGACATGGGTTCCTACGGCCGCAAGGACCGGACCAAGGTGGCAGAAGACCTGGAACGTGTCTTCGACTTGTTTCCACGGTTGAAGGAGCGTATCAAGCAGTTTGGCGGCACCATGAGCGGTGGCGAACAGCAGATGCTCGCGATTGGCAGGGCGCTGATGTCCAACCCCAAGCTGTTGCTGCTGGATGAACCTTCCATGGGGCTTGCTCCGCAGTTCATCCGCCAGATCTTCAAGATTGTCACGGAGATCAACAACCAAGGCACCACGGTGCTCCTGGTGGAGCAAAACGCCAACCAGGCGCTCGCCCGTGCGCACCGTGCTTTCGTGCTTGAAACCGGGTCGATTACGCACCGGGGCACCGGCAAGGAACTGCTTGCCAACCCGGCGGTCAAGGAAGCGTACCTCGGCGTCGGATAGCCGCGTGTGCCGGCACCCTCTCAAGGAGCGGGTGCCGGCATCGACGGAGGTGGAACTTTCGGTGCGGACCAAGCGTGGGAATTGGTAGCGTGAACTATCACTTCGCACCCACAGCAAGAAGGACACCCACCATGGCACTCGGCGGCAACCCGATCTTCAACGGAAAGAATTTCCGTGGAGCCACACAGGCTCCGCCTGTTCCCAGCTACTCCCACGGCCAGCCCCAGTACGGCCAAAACCAGTACGGCCAGCCGGCTTGGACCGCGCAGCAGCCCATGACGAGCGATCAGCTGCAGCAGATGTACAACCAGCCCGCGGCCGGTCCGGCCGAGACGGGCCGTATGACTTTCGACGACGTCATCGTGAAGACCGCGGCCTGCCTCGCGGTGCTGTTGATTGGCGCAGCCGTCACCTTGTTCGTTGCTCCCGGCACGGCAAACCTCCTCATGGTTGCCGGCGCGTTGGGTGGCTTCGTGCTGGGCATGGTCAACTCCTTCAAGAAGCAGCCTTCGCCAGCGCTGATCCTGGCTTATGCCGGCCTTGAGGGCTTGTTCCTCGGAGGCCTGACCCGCCTGCTGGACGGTATGTTCCCGGGCGTTGGCCTGCAGGCAGTCATCGGCACCCTCGCGGTGTTCGGCGTAACCTTGGCTCTCTTCAAGAGCGGCAAGGTGCGCGCAACCCCCAAGGCAATGCGCTTCTTCATGATCGCCGTCCTCGGCTACCTCGTCTTCTCGGTGATCAACATGGTCCTGTTGTGGACCGGCGCCGTCCAGTCGCCGTTCGGGCTGAGCAGCAGCGTGCACATCTTCGGCATCCCGCTGGGCGTTTTCATCGGGATCCTGGCCATCGGCCTGGCCGCGTTCTCGTTGGTCATGGACTTCACGAGCATTGAGCAGGGCGTCCGGCACGGTGCTCCGGAGAAGTACTCCTGGACGGCCGCTTTTGGCCTGACCGTCACGCTCGTATGGCTCTACGTGGAAATCATCCGCCTGTTGGCGATCCTGCGGGGCGACGACTAGCCTCCCAGGATTGGCTCAGCGTAATGCCCCCGAAGATGCGTCTTTGGGGGCATTACGCGTGTGCGAAATCCAGGGACCTAAGACAGCCGCTCGAAGACCACCGCCATGCCCTGCCCACCGCCGACGCACAGGGTCGCCAGTCCCAAGGTCCCATCCCGTTCCCGGAGGCCGTTGAGCAAGGTGGTGGTCATCCGGGCGCCTGTCATGCCAAACGGGTGCCCCAGGGCGATGGCGCCGCCATGAACGTTGAGCTTCTCCGGATCGATGCCGAGTTCACGTGCGCTCGCCACCACCTGGACGGCGAAGGCCTCGTTGAGCTCCACGAGGTCGATGTCCGCCATGCTAAGGCCCGCCAAGGCCAGGGCCCGGCGCGAGGACTCCACGGGTCCCATGCCCATGAGTTCCGGGGAAAGTGCACTGACGCCGGTCGAGACGATGCGTGCCAGCGGCTCGAGGCCAAGCTCCCGGGCCCCGACGTCGCTCATGACCACCACGGCCGCGGCGCCATCGTTGAGCGGGCATGCGTTGCCGGCTGTCACTGTCCCTTCCTTCCGGAAGACAGGCTGCAAGGCGCTGACCGCTTCAAGCGTGACGCCGGAGCGCGGTGAATCGTCGCGCTCCACGACGGTTCCGTCCTTGCGAGTGTAAGGCGTGATCTCGCGGGCGTAGAAACCGGACGCAACGGCCGCTTCTGCCCGGTTCTGGCTCCGGACCGCCCACAGATCCTGCTCTTCCCGGCTGATTCCGTGGCTCGTGGCGACGTTTTCCGCCGTCTGTCCCATTGCGATGTAGACGTCCGGCATCCGTCCACCCAGGCGGGGATCCGTCCATGGGGTGTTGGACCCGGCGCGGGCAGTCGTGCGGGCACGCGCCGCCTCAAACAAGGGGTTGTGCAGGCTGGTGTCCGTTTCGCCTGCCCCGACCCAGTTCTGGTAACGCGACACGGACTCGACCCCCGCCGAGACGAAGGCGTGGCCTTCCCCGGAGCGGATGGCGTGGAACGCCATCCGCAGGGTCTGCAGGCTCGAGGCGCAAAAGCGGTTGATCGTGGCTGCGGGGACGGTGTCCAGGCCGGTCAGCACGGTCACCACCCGGGCCATGTTCGAACCGGCTTCGCCGCTGGCTTCGGCGCAACCAAGATAGAGGTCATCGAGGCCGCGCCCGTCCAGTGCTCCCGGATCGAAAGCCGGTATCTTGGCCAGCGCGGCAGTCACCATGGCTGCGGCGAGGTCATCGGGGCGTTCGTCCTTGAGGGACCCTTTGAAGGCCCGTCCGATGGGGCTTCTGGCGGTGGAAACGATGACGGCCTCAGTCATGCCCCCAGCTTACGCCGGGGCCGGTTCGCCGAAGGCGGCGAATGAGCCGACGTCAGGCGAGGCGTGCGGCCCCGTCGGCCGGGGTCACGGTGAAGATGTCCGGCGTCGTGAAACCGGCCGCGGCGAAGGCGCGTACGACGGCGTCGCGCACCTCTTGCTCATGGCCCACCGGGGTGAGGGCGATGGCCGAGCCGCCGAAACCGCCTCCCGTCATCCGGGCACCGATGGCTCCGTGGGCGCGGGACGTTTCCACGGCGAGATCGAGTTCCGGGCACGATATCTCGAAGTCATCGCGCATGGAGGCGTGGCTCGCATCCAGGAGCCTGCCGATGTGGGCGGGTCCCTGGGTGGTGAGGCGTTCCACGGTCTGCAGCACGCGGTCGTTCTCCGTGACGATGTGCCGCACCCGCCGGAAAGTCGTGCTGTCCAGGAGGCCGCTGGCTTCCTCCAGATCGCCGACCCCCACGTCGCGGAGGGCCGGGACTCCCAGTACCTGCGCCCCGAGTTCGCAGGAAGCCCGGCGGGAGGCATAGCCGCCGTCGGCATGGGAATGGGAGACCTTGGTGTCGATGACCAGCAGCACGAGCCCGGCTTCTTCGGCGTCGAAGGGCACCAGTTGCACGCTTTGGTCGCGGCAGTCCAGGAAGACCGCATGGCCCTTTGACCCGCGGAGGGAGGCGGACTGGTCCATGATTCCGGTGGGGGCGCCCACGAAGTCGTTTTCGGCACGCTGCGTCGCCAGGACCATGTCTTCGGCTCCGAGTCCCGCCCCGCTCAGCTCGTTGAGGGCCGAGATGACTGCGCATTCGATGGCGTGCGAGGAGGACAGCCCGGCGCCCAGGGGGACATTCGAATCCATGAGGAGGTCGAAGCCCGGGACAAGGACGCCGCGTTGCTGCAAGGCCCAAACCACGCCGAGCGGGTACTTCGTCCAGCCGTGGGCTGCTTTCGGAGCCAACATGTCCACGTCGGCCTCGACCATGCCCTGCCCGCCGAAGGTGGACAGCAGACGGACCCGTGAATCATGGCGGATCCGGACCGCAACCTTGGCGGTCTTGTCGATCGCGAAGGGCAACACGAAACCTTCGTTGTAATCGGTGTGCTCGCCGATCAGGTTCACGCGTCCCGGTGCCTGCCACACGCCGTCGGGGGCTGAACCGAAAGTCGACTCGAAAAGCCCGGACAAGGCGCCCACGGCGGGGGCGTCGGGAGTGGAAGTCATGCTGGGGCCCCTTCCGGAATAGCGCGCTGCGAATCGCTGGCGACGGCACGCAGCCGTTCTGCCACGGATTCGGGCGTGGTGTCGTTGATGAAGGCTCCCATGGCGGCCTCGGAACCGGCAAGGTACTTGAGCTTGTCGGCGGCACGGCGCGGGGAGGTGAGTTGCAGATGCAGGTGCCCGGAGGGCCTCAAGGCGGGATCCAAGGGTGCCTGGTGCCAGGCGGAAATGTATGGCGTGGGGGTTGGATACAGGGCGTCGAGGCGCTTGAGCAGCTCAAGGTAGACGTGGGCCAGTTCGTCGCGTTCTTCGCCGCTCAGGGCCGCGAGGTCCGGAACCTGGCGGTGCGGGACGAGGTGCACCTCCAGCGGCCAACGGGCGGCGAACGGCACGTAGGCACTGAAGTGCTCTGCTTCGAGCACCATGCGGCTCCCGTCCAGCCGTTCGGCTTTGAGGATCGAGGACGTCAGCGATTCCCGGCCCTTGGAGTTGTCGAAGTACCGGCTGGCGGCGGCACCGAGGCTCGCCGCGCGGGGAGTGACGTAGGGGTAGGCGTAGATCTGTCCGTGCGGGTGGTGGAGCGTTACCCCGATGTCCGCACCGCGGTTTTCGAACGGGAACACCTGCTGGATTCCGGGGAGCGCGCTGAGCGCCTCGGTCCTGTGCGCCCACGCCTCAATGACCGTGCGGGCCCTGGTGTCGCCGAGTTCGGCAAAGGAGCCGGTGTGGCTGGGGGTGAACGAGACCACTTCGCAGCGGCCGTAGGCGGGGCCCGAGGTGCCCCAGGCGGGCGTGCCGGGGATCGTTCCGACCGCGGGTCCCAGCGAGGGGAAGCGGTTCTCGAAGACCACGACGTCGTAGTCCGGCGCGGGGATTTCGGAAGGGTTCGCGGCAGTGGTGGGGCAGATCGGACATTGGTCCGCGGGCGGCAGGTGGGTGCGGCTTTGGCGGTGGGCCGCGACGGCGACCCATTCGCCGCTCAGGGCGTCGAAACGCAACTCGCCCGGATCGGCGCGCGGCGGCAGCTCGCGGTGATCTGTCAGTGAGCCGGCGTCGCGCTCCGGTGAGCCGGCGTCGTCGAAATAGATCAGCTCCCGGCCATCGGCGAGACGCGTGCTGGTAAGGCGAGTCATGGATTCATGGTGCCACAGAGTGCTCAAAAAGGCAAAATATCTAACAAAAAGGAACATTGAGGGTGAGGCAGGCAAAGCGAGCGATGCAGTACGGTGGTGCCATGCCTCCCACAACACCATTTCCCGCGCCGGGCGACGAGACCGTATCCCGCCGCTTTGCCAGCGGGCGCCAGTTCGAGATCATCCGCGGCGACGCGCTCGCCGTCGTCACCGAACTCGCTGCAGGTTTGCGGCTGTTCAGCCGCGACGGCGTCCAGCTCACCGAGAGCTACGGCGACGGGCAACTGCCGCCCGGCGCCACCGGAATCACCCTGGCTCCGTGGGCCAACCGGATCGAGGACGGTATCTGGTACCTCGACGGGAAGAAGCAACAACTGGACATCACCGAGGTGTCCCGCAACAACGCGAGCCACGGGCTCCTGCGCAACTCGTCGTACGCCCTCGTGGCGGAAGACGAGTTCTCCGTGACCCTCGAAGCCGTGATCTTCCCGCAGCACGGCTACCCCTTCCTGGCCCGGCACCGGGTCCATTACGAGATCGACGCCGGGCTCGCTCTACGGGTCTCCCAGACTTTCATCAACGATTCGGACGCGCCGGCGCCTTTCGTGCTCGGCGCGCACCCGTATTTGCGCATCGGGGACGTTGCGCCGGAAGAGATGGTCCTGACTGTCCACGCCGGAACGCGGCTCGTGGCCGACGAGCGGCTCATTCCGCGGAGCTCGGTGCCTGTTTCCGGTGAGTTTGATTTTGGCGGCGGCCGGAGCGTGGGCAGCCTGGACGTCGATGTGTCGTTCACCGATCTGGAGTTCGACGGCGGCATCGCCCGCCAAACGCTCTCGGCGCCTGACGGCCGCAGCGTCTCCCTGGAGCAGGACGAAAACTGCGCCTTCGCCCACGTCTTCGTCACGGACACTTTTCCCGGCCGCTCCAAGGCGGTAGCGATCGAGCCCATGACCGGTCCGGCGAACGCCTTCAACTCGGGGGAGGGCCTCCGGTGGCTTGGACCAGGGGAGACCTTCACCATGAGGTGGGGAATTGTGGGCGCGCTGTAGATGGGTTTCCCATCCGGCACTCCCTGCGGAATTATGGGTAAATGACGCCAAGACAGGACGCCACCCCTCCACGCGACCCCGTTTCGGCGATGTCCGGACCAATGTCCGAGCTTCACATCGCGCAAGACATTCCATACGGAGTGCGGATTGCCGCCGCGTGGGCCTGGCGGGTGGGCCTCATCATGGTGGTGGTGGGAGCCCTCATCTGGCTGTTGGGGAGGGTCAGCTTCCTGATCATCCCGCTCATGGTCGCTTCCCTCCTGGCCGGCTTGCTCTACCCCGTCACGGGGTGGCTCAGGACGCTCAAGATGCCGCAAGGAGCGGCCGTCGCCATCACGGTGGTGGGATTCCTCGGGGTCATTGCCGGAGCCCTGGCGTTGGTGGGGCGGCAGCTTGCCGCGGGGTTCGGCGAGCTGTGGCAGGAAGCCTTTGCCGGCATCCAGCAAATCCAGGCGTGGCTCGCTGACGGGCCGCTGCACCTGACCGCGGACCAGATCGACACCTACATCCAGAGCGCAACCTCGGCCTTGCAGAACAACAGCAGCAGCATCCTGAGCGGTGCACTGTCCTTCGGTAGTTCTGCCGGACATTTCGCCGCGGGCATGGTCCTGGCCCTCTTCATCCTGATCTTCTTCCTTCTGGAAGGATCCCGGATCTGGCGGTTCATTGTAGGACTCCTGCCCAGGACTGCCCGCGCAGCGGCTTACGGTGCGGGCAAGCGCGGCTGGTCGTCCATGGTCAGCTACGTGCGCATCCAGATGTTCGTGGCGTTGGTGGACGCCGTGGGGATCGGCGTCGGGGCCGCCATCATCCAGGTTCCCCTGGCCTTGCCCCTGGGTGTCCTGGTGTTCATCGGTTCATTTATCCCGGTGGTCGGTGCCCTCGTGACGGGAGCCATTGCCGTGCTCCTGGCTTTGGTGGCCAACGGTCCCCTGAACGCGCTCGGCATGTTGGCCATCGTGTTGTTCGTGCAGCAGCTCGAAAGCCATATCCTCCAGCCGCTCATCATGGGCAAAGCCGTGTCGTTGCATCCCGTCGCCGTGATCTTGTCAGTCGCAGCCGGTTCATACCTGGCCGGAATCCCGGGAGCGCTCTTCGCGGTTCCGCTCCTCGCCGTAGCAAATACGGCGGTTCGCTATATTGCCGCGCGGACGTGGGAACATGAGGAAGGACTGATGACGGCGTACGCCGGCGCAGGGACTGCAGCACCGGACTTCGATGAGGACCCCACCATCAAGGAAGTCCACCGTCCCGGCGCCAACGCGGCCGCACGGTCCAACAGCGGTGAAGGCGCCGCAGGTCAGCACGCGGCTGCGGAACGGACATTCCCCAAGGATGCCGCAGCGCACACCAACAAAGGAGACTAACCCGTGAATACCCTCGATACCCTGCCCGTCACCCTGGACGATGTCCTTAAGGCGCGGGAGCTGCTCGAGGGCATTATTACCAAGACCCCCATCGAGTCCTCGCGGGCCTTGGGAGCCATGGTAGGCGGCGAGGTCTTCTTCAAATGCGAAAACCTCCAGCGGGCAGGTTCCTTCAAGGTCCGTGGTGCCTACGTGCGGATGGCGCGCCTGTCGGACGAGGACAAGAAGCGCGGCGTGGTCGCGGCTTCGGCAGGCAACCACGCCCAAGGCGTTGCCGTGGCGGCGAAGAGCCTGGGCATCAAGGCGCGCATCTACATGCCGCTCGGCGTGGCGCTTCCGAAGCTGGCTGCGACCCGCAGCCACGGAGCGGAAGTCATCCTGCACGGCCACAACGTCGATGAGGCCCTGGCCGAGGCGCAGCGCTACGCGGACGAAACGGGCGCAGTCTTTGTCCACCCCTTCGACAACGTCGACGTCGTGGCGGGCCAGGGAACGGTAGGGCTCGAAATCCTGGACCAGGTCCCCAATGTCGAGACCGTCCTCATGGGCGTCGGCGGCGGCGGTCTGCTGGCCGGAGTCGCCGTCGCGATCAAAGCGAGGGCCAGGGAGCTGGGACGCGAGATCCGGATCATCGGCGTACAGGCCGAGAACGCGGCCGCCTACCCGCCGTCGCTCGCCGCCGATGCCCTGGTGCCGCTCAAGAAGGTTTCCACGATGGCGGATGGCATCGCCGTCGGACGCCCCGGCCAGCTGCCGTTCAGCATCATCCGCGAACTTGTGGACGACGTCGTCACCGTGAGCGAAGACTCCTTGGCCCGGGCGCTCATCTTCCTGCTCGAGCGCGCCAAGATGGTGGTTGAGCCGGCCGGTGCCGTCGGCGTCGCTGCCCTCATGGACGGCAAGATCGAAAACCCGGGGACCACCGCCGTCATTCTCTCCGGCGGCAACATCGATCCCATGCTGATGCTCAAGGTGATCCAGCGCGGCCTCTCGGCTGCGGGACGCTATATGACCGTGCGCATGATGCTGGATGACAGGCCGGGTTCCTTGGCCACGATCGCCCGCATCATCGCCGAGAACGATGCCAACGTGACCGGCCTGGACCACACCCGGGTGGGAGGCGCGATCAGCATGGGCGACGTCTCCATCACCGTCAACCTGGAAACCAAGGGCCACGAGCACAGCGAGCAGGTCCTGGCAGCCCTTCGCGCGGAGGGCTTCCACCCGATCGTGGTGCACTGACGCCGTAGCCCATCCCAACTGACTCGCAGTTGTTGTCGTTTTGAGCCTTCAAAACGACAACAACTGCGAGTCAGTTGGGGGAACACAAAGCAAAACGCCGGCCCGCCCCGCGAAGGGGTGGGCCGGCGTCGTTGTTTTTGCGGAGCTATTAGCCGGCGAAAGGCTTGGCGGAAACGATCTCCACCGGAATTTCCTTGCCATTGGGGGCGACGTAGCTGAGCTTGTCGCCCTCCTTGTGGCCCATGATCGCCACGCCCAGCGGGGACTTCTCGCTGAAGACGTTGAGATCTGAATCGCCGGCGATTTCGCGGGATCCCAGCAGGAAGGTTTCTTCGTCACCGGCGATGCGCGCGACGACGACCATGCCCTGCTCGACGATTCCGTCATCGGCCGGAGCTTCTCCGACCTGGGCGTCGCGCAGCAGTACGGTCAGCTGGCGGATGCGGGCCTCGATCTTGCCCTGTTCTTCCTTCGCGGCGTGGTATCCACCGTTTTCCTTGAGGTCGCCTTCCTGACGGGCGGCTTCGATCTTCTGTACGATCTCCGCACGGCCAGGGCCGGAAAGGTGGTCCAGCTCTGCCTTCAGGCGGTCAAATGCGTCCTGGGTAAGCCAAGCTGCAGGCGCGCTGTTGGTGGTCGACACGGACTTCTCCTTATGGATCTGACAAGCAAAGACCCCGCCGGTGCAGGCCACTCGTGGAACTCAGCAACCAACTCAGCGGGGTTTAGGTATTGATCCAGTGTAGTCAATCCTGTGGACAAACCCAAGCTCACTGAGTCGCGGGTCACACCTATGCTATTTGCCGCTGTCCACAATCCAGCAGTTGTCCACGACAGCGGACACGGCCGCGGACTCGGTACGCAGGATGGTCCTCTGGGCGGTTGTCTGGCCGCCGTCGGCGCCGTCCTTGGGGGCATTCGGGCCGATCTGGACGACCTTCCAGCCGACCACCCCGAACCCGGAGTCCATGGCCTTGACCGCGCATTTTGCGGTGGCGCCAGGGTTCTTGGTGACCTGGAAATCGACCGAAAGCTGGGTGGCATCGGTGGCGCTGTAGCCGATGTCCTTGAATGACACAGACGACTGCGAAGAAGACGTGGTGACCCAGAACAAGAGCCCTATGGCCACGACCAGGACAGCGATGAAGATGTTGCGTTTGGTCTTTCCCCCGAAGGCGCGCTTTTGGCTGCCGTAGCGATTGGCTAGGCTGGTACTTGCCGGCAGCGCCGTGCCCGAGGGGTCTTCCGAAGTCACCCACCTAGTTTAGTGGGCTTCTGGCGCGTCCCTGCACACGGCGGAGCCGCACGCGTTGGAAACACCTGATCAGCACAGCCACGAGCAAGCCCAGAACAGCATGACCCGGAAAGAGGAACCGTACCGGATGAGCACATCCACCAGCCTCCACACGCAGCTCCGGCTGCTCGCCGTCCATGCACACCCGGACGACGAATCAAGCAAGGGCGCGGCAACCATGGCGATGTATGCGGCTTCCGGAGTGGAAGTGATGGTGGCCACGTGCACCGACGGTTCCCGCGGGGACATCCAGAACCCGGCCATGGAGTCGGCTCCGCACCCGAAGCGGGACATGGCAGGCGCGCGTCGCTTGGAAATGAAGCAGGCCGCAGCGGTCTTGGGAATCAAGCAGCGTTGGCTCGGTTTCGTGGATTCCGGACTGCCCGACGGCGATCCGTTGCCGCCCCTGCCCAACGGCTGCTTTGCGCTTCAGCCCCTTGAACGGGCGGCAGCACCGCTCGTCCGCTTGGTCCGCGATTTCAAGCCGCACGTCATGGTGAGCTACGACGAAAACGGAGGCTACCCGCATCCGGACCACATCATGGCCCACAAGGTTGCCGTCGAAGCTTTCCACGCGGCGGGAGACCCGGAGCGGTACCCGGGCACGGGTGAAAGCTGGGCGCCCAGCAAGCTGTACTACGACCGCGCCTTCAGCCCCGACCGTTTCCGTGCCTTGCATTTCGCGCTCGAAGAGGCCGGACTGCAATCGCCGTACGCCGAACGCTTGGCGACCTGGCTGGAAGCCGATGCGGAAGGGCACACTCCGCCGCGGCCGATGCACCAGACCACCACGCAGGTGGATTGCGGCGACTACTTCGAGGCCCGCGACGACGCACTCCGGGCCCACCGGACGCAGGTTGATCCGCTTGGCTTCTTCTTCGCGGTGTCCCCGGAGATGCAGCGCAGGGCCTGGCCGTGGGAGGACTACACGCTGATCGACTCCCGGATCCCGGCCGAACTGCCCGAAAAGGACCTGTTCGCAGGGCTAAGATAGGATCGCCGGCGATTTCTATCAAGCGTAGAAGTCGCCACCCGGCTGGAAACTCCCATAGAAGGTTTGAACCGTGCACCACTTTCTCATCGCCCTGGCCACGACCCCGTCGCCTACCCCGACCCCGTCGCTGCGCCCCGGCCTGTCGGAAGACCAGGTGACCCCGGGAACCTGGGGTTTCGTCCTGACTGCCTTCATCGTGGTGCTCACGACCTTCCTGATCGTGGACATGGTCCGCCGGATCCGGCGGGTCCGCTACCGCGCCCAGGTCGAGGAAGCACTCGTTGGCGGGACTGACGGCGCTGAGGCTGACGGAATCGTCCAGGGCAAGCCGGACGCAGAAGAGTCCGACGGCGATGCCGGTTCCGGAGCCCGCTGACCCGGGAACCACCCGGGAATGGCCGGGGGCGTCCAACGCCCTTGGCTCGGAACCGTCTGCCTACCTCCGCCAGCATGCGCACAACCCCGTGCACTGGCGGCCGTTCGGCGATGAGGCGTTCGCGTTCGCGGCGGCCCGCGATGTTCCCGTCTTTCTCTCCATTGGCTATGCCTCGTGCCATTGGTGCCACGTCATGGCCCACGAGTCCTTCGAAGACCAAGACACCGCCGACTACCTGAACGCACGGTTCGTGGCCATCAAGGTGGATCGCGAAGAACGCCCGGACGTGGACTCGATCTACATGGCAGCCACCCAGGCCATCAGCGGCGAGGGCGGCTGGCCGATGTCCGTCTTCCTGACGCCCGAAGGCCTGGCCTTCCACGCAGGCACCTATTTCCCGCCAACGGCCCGGCCCGGGAGGCCGTCCTTCCGCCAAGTGCTTGAAGCGGTCCACGAGGCGTGGCTGGAACGCCGGGACGCCGTCGAGCAGAACGCGCGGATGCTCGCCGTCGGCATGGCGAATGCCCAGCTCTCCTCGGCGGTATTCCTCGACAGGCCGCCCGAAAGCCTGGACAAAAGCCTGCTGTCCGAAGCCGTTCGGCTTCTCGCCCGCTCGGAGGACCCCGACGGCGGCGGCTTCGGCGGCGCTCCCAAGTTCCCGCCGTCGGCGGTTCTCGAGTTCCTGATACGGCATGCTGCCGTGCCGTCGGACACGTCGGACGCCGCCCGCGACATGGCCGGCCGCACTCTCGCCGCCATGGCCCGTTCCGCGCTGTGCGACCAGCTCGACGGCGGTTTCGCGCGGTATTCCGTGACCGCGGATTGGTCCGTGCCGCATTTCGAGAAGATGCTCTACGACAATGCCCAGCTCCTCCGCGCCTACGTCCACTGGGTCCGGCTCCAGGGTGATTGGGTCCTGCCGGCCGGCGAGGCCGCGAGTGTGGCGTCGCGGGTGGCGGACTGGATGCTGGACTCGCTCGGCGTGGATAATCCGGCAACCCCGGACGGACTCGCGTCCTCGCTCGACGCCGATACCGTGGTGGACGGGGTGCACCACGAAGGGGCGTCCTACCTGTGGACACCGGCGGCCCTCGACGCCGTGCTTGGCCCGGGGGACGGTGCCGCCGTGGCCCGCATGATGAACGTGGGGCCGTCCGGAACGGTCTCGGAGCTTGGATCTGCGCTCCATCCCGGGCGCCAACTGTCCGGGGCGGAACTGACGTTGTGGAACCGCGTCAGGCCCGTCTTGCGCGCCGCTCGCTCGGCGCGCCCCCAGCCGGCGCGGGACGACAAGGTCGTGGCAGGCTGGAACGGCCTGGCGATCGCGGCGCTTGCCGAAGCCGGTGCGATCCTGGACCGGCCGGAACTGGTGACCGCAGCGGAGAGCCTCGCCGAATACCTGGTGCGCGTGCATTGGCGTGCGGCGGCCGATGCGCCCGCAAAAGCCGGCGCTGGGGTACTGGTCAGGGTCTCGCACGACGGCGCTGCGCGGGGGATTACCGGCTTATTGGAAGACTATGCGTTTTGCGCCGAAGGCTTCCTGGCTCTCTACGCCGTGACCGGCCGGCGTCGTTGGTATGGATTGGCGGAGGAGCTGATCAGGGGAGCCTGCGCGCGCTTCGTGGTGGACGGCAGGTTGTCGGATTCCGTGGGGGAGTCGGCCCAGGTATTCAACGCGCAGGGCCAGCACGCAGGCCTGGATCCCTTCGACAACGCGGCGCCGAGCGGGGCAGCGGCCTTTGCCGGGGTGCTGCTGAGCTATGCGGCCTACTCCGGTTCACACGAGCACCGAGCAATGGCAAGCAACATCCTGTCGCTCCTGCCGCCTGTAGCCGGACGGGCACCGCGGGTTGCCGGATGGTTGCTGGCGACCGCCCAGGCGGCCGCGGCCGGCCCCGTAGAGGCGGCTGTGTCCGGCCCTCCGGGCCAACAGCAGTGGGAACTCCATCGCGCCCTCTTGGCTTCGCCGAGCCCGGGGATGGTGGTGGCCGTCCAGCTCGAAATGGTTGGCGATGCAGCCGCCGACGACGGCGCGCCGCCCGGCGACCGCGCCGCGGAACCGGAGGTGCCGCTGCTTGAGTCCCGCCCGCCTGCCGGGGACGGCTCGCCGCAGGTGTATTTGTGCCGGGGGATGGTGTGTGACCTGCCGCTTGGCTCCGTCGAGGAACTCGTGCAGCGCCTTGACGCGATGACGGAGGCCGCCGGCTAGCTCAGCACGGCAATCATGATCGCGGCGAAATGTGCGGCGAAGGCCAGCACCGTGAGGGCATGGAAGAGCTCATGGAAGCCGAAGTTCAACGGACTGAAGTTGGGCCTTTTGATCCCGTAGAAAACCGCGCCGGCGATGTAGAGGACCCCGCCCACGCAGATCAGGATTGCGGCTGGCACGTTCGCCGCAAAGAACTCCGGCAAGTAGAACAATGCCCCGCAGCCCAGGGCAACATAGATGGGCACGTAGAGCCAACGCGGGGCGCCGGTCCAGAGTACCCGGAAGAGCACTCCCGCCAGCGCTCCGGACCAGATCACCCACAGCAGGAGCACGGCCTTGGGACGCTCCAGAAGCGACCACGCGAGCGGAGTGTAGCTGCCCGCGATCACCAGCATGATGTTGGTGTGGTCCAGGCGCTTGAGGACCATCCTGGCTTTCGGCTCCCAATTGCCGCGGTGGTAGACGGCGGACACGCCGAAGAGCAGCACGCCCGTCAAAGCGTAGATGGCGGAGGCGATTTTGCGATCTGTCGTAGGCGCCAAAGTTACAAGGACGATCCCAGCCGCGACGGCGAATGGCGTGGCCACAGCATGTATCCAGCCCCGCCAGCTTGGCTTGATTGTGGGCAGCTCCGACATCGTTAAAGCGTAACCCGCGCCCGGATAAGTTACTGCGGAGTAATGGGTTGTGCGACCGTTTTCCGCTGCCCGGGTGTGCCGACTGACCAGCTGGGGAAGGTAGCCTTGGTGGTGCGCCTACGGCAGCAGTCCGGAGGTGGCGATTGTTGTGTGACTGAAGGCCGACTGCCCACCGGGCCGGCCGCCGTCGTTGTCTTATTCGGTTTTTACGTGCTGTTCAAAGGAAGTCAGGTGAGTGTCCGGATGGAGTGGCCCGGCTTCCTCTACAGCTTCTACGAGCGCAAACTGCTCCGTTCCCTCGAGCAGGAAAAGATTCCCAAGCACATTGGCGTCATGGTGGACGGCAACCGCCGTTGGGCGCGGCAATTCAACGCTCCAACCAGCGAAGGCCACCAAGCAGGCGCGGACAAGATCCACGAATTCCTCGGCTGGTGCCAGGAACTCGGGGTCAAAGTCGTCACGCTGTACATGCTCTCGACGGACAACATGAACCGCTCTGGTGAAGAGCTTGAACTGCTCATGGGAATCATCGCCAACACCCTCGACCGCCTGGATGACGACGCCAATATCTCGGTCCACGCCATGGGTGCGCCCGAACTGCTTCCGGACTATCTCGCCGATCGGCTCACCAAACTCACGGCCCGCACTCCGATCCGCGAGCGGCTCCACGTGAACGTGGCCGTCGGTTACGGCGGACGGCGCGAAATCGTCGACGCGGTGCGGGAACTGCTGCACGACGCCGTCGCGCACGGCCGCGACATCACCGAGCTCGCCGATGAACTTTCCGTGGACGACATCTCACGCTTCCTCTACACGCGCGGCCAGCCGGACCCCGATCTGGTGATCCGCACGTCGGGTGAACAACGCTTGTCGGGCTTCCTCATGTGGCAAAGCGCCTACAGCGAGTTCTACTTTTGCGAGGCGCTGTGGCCCGCGTTCCGCAAGGTTGATTTCCTCAGGGCCCTGCGGGACTATGCCGGCCGGCAGCGCCGCTTCGGTTCCTGACGCCGTGACCTTCCGGTGCGGCGCCGTTTACGGGAAATTCACGTTTTGTCTACGCGAATCGCCGTTTGGGCTAACTGGAAATGTAATCGCACGGGAATACGTTAATCCCATCAGTAGGCAAACCGCCTGCTGATCGGGGAGGCCAGTAGATGGAGCGGATCATCGCACCAGTTACGTGGGGGGCCGCGCCCGGCCTTCCGGCCGAGCCGCCTCACGAATAAGCCGGGTTCGCCCGGGGCTGGAGTCGATGTGGCTATTTCTGAGCAACTGCCCGTAGTCGTTTCCGACGGGGAAAGTTCAGCTACCTCTCGCACCAAGCGGGCCAACAGTGGACGGACTGCACAGTCCGGGACCCCGACCGGCCGGAGCTATGTGATTGACACTTCCGTTTTGCTTTCCGATCCGCACGCCTTGTTGCGTTTCGCCGAGCACGAAGTCATTGTCCCGATCGTGGTCATCACCGAACTTGAAGGCAAACGCCACGATCCCGAGTTGGGCTACTTCGCCCGCAAGGCCCTCAGGCTCCTGGATGACTTGCGCATCGAGCACGGCGGTTTGAATCAACCCATCCCGATCGGATCCGACGGCGGTACGCTGCGCGTGGAGATGAACCATGTGTCCACCGAAGTGCTGCCGGCGGGATTCCGCGGCGCGGACAACGACAGCCGCATCCTGGCGGTCGCCAAGAACCTCGCCAACGAAGGCCGCAACGTCACGGTCGTCTCCAAAGACCTCCCCATGCGCGTCAAAGCCTCCGCGATGGGGCTGTTCGCGGACGAATACCGCAATGAACTCGTCAAGGACTCCGGCTGGACCGGGATGGCGGAGATCGAGGCCAGCGAGGACGAAATCACCACCCTGTACGGGCACGAGCCGGTTTTCATCCCGGCAGCTGCCGAGTTGCCCGTCAACACGGGACTGGTGCTGCTCTCAAACCGGGGCTCCGCCTTGGGCCGCGTGGGCGCGGACAAGCAAGTGCGGCTGGTCAAGGGCGACCGTGATGTCTTCGGACTGCACGGCCGCTCAGCGGAGCAGCGGCTTGCGATCGACCTGCTCATGGATCCCAGCGTCGGAATCGTCTCGATCGGCGGCCGGGCGGGCACTGGAAAGTCGGCCCTCGCCTTGTGTGCGGGACTCGAGGCAGTCCTGGAGCGCCGGGAGCACCGCAAAGTGATCGTCTTCCGCCCCCTGTACGCGGTGGGTGGACAGGAACTCGGGTACCTCCCCGGTTCCGAGGCGGAGAAGATGAACCCCTGGGCGCAGGCGGTCTTCGACACCCTCGGTGCACTCGTCAGCCAGGAAGTCGTGGAAGAAGTCATGGACCGGGGCATGCTCGAAGTCATGCCGCTCACCCACATCCGCGGACGTTCGCTCCATGACGCCTTCGTGATCGTGGACGAGGCACAGTCGCTCGAGAAGAACGTGCTCCTCACGGTCATGAGCCGTATCGGCCAGAACTCCAAGATCGTCCTGACCCACGACGTCGCCCAGCGGGACAACCTCCGCGTCGGTCGGCACGACGGAGTTGCCGCCGTCGTCGAGACCCTCAAGGGGCACCCGCTGTTCGGGCACATCACCCTGACCCGCTCCGAACGCTCGCCGATCGCGGCCCTCGTGACGGAACTGCTCGAAGGGGCGGAAATCTAGGCAGCATACGCGCGGAGGCCGTGGCCGGTTTCCTCGGCCACGGCCTCCGCTGATTCTTGTACTTTCCTGCGGACGCTCGCTCAGATATGTGGGGTTTCCTGCGGACGCTCGCTCACGTATGTGGGGTTTTTCATCGACGCCGGCTCACATGCCCAGGAACTTTGCTGCGGCGTCGTGGCCTTCTACCTTTAGCTTCCAATCGGGCCTGATGAAGGAGCCGGCGGTGAGGCGAACGCGTTGGACCTCGACAACGCCGGCGCCCCATTGGGCGCGATAAGTGCCGTTGGGTTCATAGCCGAGGCTGGTGGATACGCCCAGGGATTGCTTGTTCCACACGGCAGCTTCCGACGTAGCTACCTCTGCGTTCAGGAAGTCGAAGGCGTAGCTGAGGGCGGCTGCGCGCATTTCCTTGCCGAGCCCTTGGCCTTGCGCGTCTCTCTTGAGCCAGGAGCCGGTGGAGACCGTCTTCAACGATGCGAAGTTCTTCGCCTCCAGATCCTGGCAGCCAATGAACTCTCCTTGGTGCCAGATGCCCAGAAGGAGTGTCCATGATTCCGGATTCATTCCCGCACGGCAGCGCCAATACCATTGGGCCATGTTGGCACCCAACTCATCGTTGGGCAGTTCCGTCCAAGGGTTGCTGAAGGGCGACTTGCCAGGGGCGTGAATCCCGCTGAGTGCGGCCTCAACCGCTGCGGGGAGGTCAGCGTCCCGAATAGGACGCAACTCCAGGCGGGGAGTGGTCAGGGTGAGACCGAAGAGGGGCCAGATCGCATTTAGCTCGTTCATCCGGGAAGCCTAGCCGACAGGCAACCTAGGTGAGCGGGCGTTCGGCGGGAGGGGCGGATATGTGAGCGGGCGTTCGGCGGGAGGGGCGTAGATGTGAGCGGGCGTTCCTTGGGGCCGGCGACTACGCGCGGGGGCCGATGTCCCAGCTGATGTGCTTCCGGACGTCGGTGAGGTTCATCGATTCGGCGAGGAACAGATCGTCCAGCATGTATTCGTCCACCCCCAGTATCCGCATCCAATGCCCGTGGCCGGTGGTGTCGCCGTCGAGCGATTGGCTGGAAACGCACACGCCCGTTCCAGAGTCCACCCGCAAGAGCGTGGGTCCAGGGAAGCAGAGCGGCGTTGCCGCGTCGGACGCCACGTAGCTGTGTCCCGGCGTCGCGATGGTCTCCAAGGCCGGGCGCCCCTCGTGATCCACTTCCCGGATGGGTCCGAACGACACCCGGTTGGACTCGGGAAACTCCATCGGCACCGGCGCATTCCCCGCGAGCTCGACAGGATCGAGTGCTGCCGCGAGCCGACCGTTCCCGAATGACGGTTCACCATACGCAGCCTCGGGGCGCCGGCGGACCAAGCCTGCGGAATCGTAAACGGGGGTCACCAAGTGGGCCGGCAAGAGCCAGGACTTGCGCTTGGAACCAAGATAAAGTCCGTCGCGGGAGTCGTTGATGCCCGTGGTGCTATGCAGCAACGCGCCGTCGACGGTTTCGAGCCGAAGCGCTCCCGGCCGGCGCAGCCAGGCGCGCACCGTGGCTTCCGGGGTGCCTGGCCGGTCGAGGTATTCGAACCTCAGGCTAGTCCATTTCCACGGGGAGGAACGGCAGAGGTTCCGGAAGGTGGAGGACATGTCGGCGTCCTGATTGCCTTGGATTTCTGCACTGTAGCGCCCCATATCCACAGTCTAAGCGTGCGTGACCGGCGCAGCTTTGAGAAAACCGATAGCATCCGAGGGTGATCGGACGACTCGGCGAATTGTGGGGAACCAGTGTCCCGGCCTTCTGGCTCCTGCTGGCAGCATGTGTTTACTTTGCGATCATGGCTGCCCGTCTCACCGTCATCGACGTCCGCCACCACCTCTTGCCCAACCGGATCGTGTTCCCGTCCTATGCGATCGCCGGCGTGTTGCTGCTCGGCGCGGCGATAGCCGTCACCTTGGCGGGGGGAGCGGCAACGGACCTCGCCGGCGGAGCGGCAGGGAAGACGCCCGACGGCGGTGCCTCCTTCCTCGGCGTGCCCGCCTTGGGCATCGTGGCCGGGGGAGCCGTGCTGTGGGTTTTCTACTTCATCCTGCGTTTGGCGTATCCACCCGGGATGGGCTTCGGCGACGTCAAATTGGCCGGTGTCCTCGGCCTCTACCTTGGCTACCTGGGTTGGGCGCATGTTTTCGCCGGAACGTTTGCGGCGTTCCTCTTCGGCGGGTTGTGGAGCCTGGGAGTCCTGGCGGCCCGGAGGGGAACCTTGAAATCGGCAATTCCATTCGGGCCATTCATGCTTGCCGGTGCGGCAGCGGCGATGTTTGCACTGCCCGCGTGAGGAGAGCCGTGGGCCACGGCGGCGGGAAACGACAGGGTGAGCAGCCTGGCCCGCTGTCATTCGGGCATCGCCGGTGGGATACTCGCCCTACTGGAGGATCCGACCCGGAAACGGAGGCAGAGTTCGTGTTGGTGATGACTGTTTCAGCGAAAGCGGGCTAGGCCGTGCCGGTCCCGGAATTCATCCGTGAAATCCGCGAGAAAATCGGCAACGATCCGTTGTGGCTGCCCGGAGTGCGGGGCGTGGTCCTGGACGAGGAGAACCGGGTCCTGCTGTGCCAACGGGCCGACAACGGCCGGTGGACCTTGATCACCGGAATGCTCGAACCGGGTGAGCATCCAGCCCCTGGTTTGATCCGCGAGATCTTCGAGGAGACTGCCGTAGTCGCCGAAACCGAGCGCATCCTGGCAGTGGGCGTGATCGGCCCGGTCACGTATCCCAACGGAGACGTCTGCGACTTCCTGGATATTGCTTTCAAATGCCGCTATCTCTCGGGGGAGGCCCGCGTCAACGACGACGAGTCAATCGCCGTCGGCTGGTTTGCCCTCGACGAGTTGCCTGAGATCAGCGCCGGCCACCGCGAAACCATCCGGCTTGCGCTGGAGCCGGGCACCGCCGTCGCGTATCAGCGCGATTGACGGGCCGCAAGGATCGCGCGGGCAGCGAAGACGAAAGCGGTTGCACCGCAGACAATAGCGCCGGCGATGGTCCACCATTCGCCCTTGGCGGCGGCAATGGAGACAGCCAGAAGCCCGAAAAGGACTGCCCCTAATCCCCATCGAACGGCGGGACTGATGGTTGCGGATTCTTCGGGCTCTGGACTCATGGGTTCCAGCCTAGGCCAGACTCCGCAAGTCCACTCGATCATGGAGTCCCACGTTCGCCCCAGTGGACATGCCCTGTTTTACATTTGGGCAGTGGACATATTCCTCATATGTCCACTCGTCCGAGCCTGCGGCGGGCATGT